>JBILQT010000212.1:0-13246 GCA_044373065.1 Sandaracinaceae bacterium | reverse complement strand
GGCCTGCTCGTCGCCCCGCCAAGACCAACTGTTGACGGCGACTCCCCCATCCTCAAAGACATCCCGTACCTAATTCTTGGTGGCTCTCGCGACACCGACGTTTCTGCAGCCTCGGTGGGATACTTTGACCAGGCGCAGGCGCCACAGCGATATTTCCAGTGGATCCATGGCGCAAACCACTCGCAATGGAACGCGCGTACGCAGTTGTTTCCAACCGTGCTTCTAGACGGCTTGGGGTTCGCGTTGCCAATGTTGACGCGTGTTGAACAGGAAGATTTGCTGCGCGGCTGGGGACGACTGTGGTTTGAGGCGACGGTGTTGGGGCAGCGTCGTGCCGATGCTCATGCTGTGTTCGCGGGAGACTCGGTGCTTCGCGGTACGCGAAGTGAGACCGTCTTCCCCTCGTATTCGAGCAACGCCGACCTCTTTCTTGACCGCCACGAGAACGGCGCCTTCCCCGTCACAAACGTTCCAGGGAACGCGACAAGCGCCGGATTCTCCCTCGGAATGGTAGAATCGCCGCTCACAGGCGCGCCCAACGAGTCCTACAATCATCGAACATCGGGCGCATTCGGTGAGTGGAGTCAGCCAGCTTCATTCACGTACAATTTCAACCCAGGGCAGAATGCGAGTCCCTTCTCGCAGTTGTCGTTTCGTGTTGCGCGCGGAGCATCTGCCATGACGGAAGTGCCCGCTACCAATGACCTCGGCATTACGGTGCAGATTTCGAATGGCTTCTCGACACGTACACTTGCCGTATCTCCTCCCGTTGTTGGTGGGGGGCCTGGCTTGCCGGGGCGTCGCGTCCCGGCTCCGTATCGAATCTCGTCCTACCCAAGAGAAGTAAGAACGGTGATGAGGACAGTCCGGATTCCTTTTCGATGCCTCGATCCACTCTCAACCTTCAACTTCAGCACCCTTCGCTCGGTGACCATTGTTCCGACTACTATTCCAAGTGGCCCGCAACGTATTGTTGTGGATGACCTTGCTCTCTCGAACTGAGGTCTAACCATGCTGAACACAAGATGGATTCCGGTGGGCATGGTCTGGCTCATCGCCACGCAGCTTATCGGTTGCCCAACGTCGAACGGCCGTGCTGTGGAGGCGCCGCGCCCGGCCACAGTCTGTCTTCATCGCAGCGGCGCAGTCTCTCGCAGACGCGTGCTTCAAGACGTGGAGGGAGGCTGCATGCTGCTCCACTTTCAAGAAGGCTCGCGAAGGGAGCCTCGGGGGGTCACGTGCACGTACACCGGCGAGGACTGGATTGAGGGAGACCTGACCCTCTACTATTTCAATATGCCCTGTATGGGCCTGTCGACACAGGTTGGCGAAGTCGATTCGGAGTATCCGGACGGCGCATCGGGTTGGGTCACCGTCGATGCGATGGAGGGTCAAGCTTGGCTTCGCGCATCGATCGACGCGCCCCTCCCGTCTGGGCAGACGGTGCAAGTCAGGATTGATGGCTTGGATGTGATGAACCCGAATGAAGGAGCCCCCGCATGCACATTTCTTCCCGCTTCGCTTTGATCGCAGTTCTCGTCGGCGTGTTGGGTTGCGAGTCAACGTCGACGCCGGACGCTTCCCGGGCGGCCGATGCGTTTGCCTTACCGGACTCAGGCATGTGTCGTCCCTCTGGAGCGGCGTGCGAGGCGGGCGAAGACTGTTGCTCGGGTGCGTGTGGCATCGGGTCGCTGACGTGCACGTAGTGAGTGGAGGTCCTTGAGAAGCGCTTCGCTCACCTTTTCACCGCTACCGTGCGCGGTACTTTCTGACCAGAAGCAACTCAGTCAGGTCGCCAGCTTCGGCGCCTCGGCAAACGCCGCACGCAGCACCGCAAGGCACTCATCCGCCTCTGCACGCGTCGTGTTCAGCGGAGGCGCGAGGCGGATCACATCGCCACCGGCCGTCGATGCAAGGACGGCCTTCTCACGCATCTTCGCAAGCACGCCCATCGGGTCGAAGCCCGCGGCGACGCGGAGACCACGAAGCAGACCGCGTCCACGCGCCTCGGCAGCTGCGGGGAGGTTCGCATCCTGGGCCATCTCCTCAAGCTGCGCGCCGATGTACTGGCCCACCTCATGCGCATTCGCGACAAGGCCCTCCTCATCGAAGATGCGGAGCACAGCGAGGCCTGCTGCACAGCCAAGCGGATTGCCACCAAACGTCGAGCCATGCGTGCCCACAGGCAGGCCATTGGCGACGCGCTCCAAGCACGCGATCGCGCCGATCGGAAAGCCGCCCGCGATGCCCTTGGCCAGCGAACAAGCATCCGGCATCACGCCGCTCCACTCGCGCCCGAGGAATTTGCCCGTGCGGCCGTAGCCCGTCTGCACCTCATCGAAGAGGAGCAATGCGCCGCGCTCATCGCAGAGGCGACGCACGCCCTGGAGGTAGGCGTCTTGGCCCACGAGGATGCCGCCCTCGGCTTGGATCGGCTCAAGGATCACGGCCGCCGTCTTGTCGGTGATCGCGCCTGCCATCGCCTCAAGATCGTTGTACGCGATGTGCGTCACGCCACCCATCATCGGGCCCATGCCCGCGTGGTATTTCGGCTGACCTGTGAGCGTGACGGCGCCCATCGTGCGGCCATGGAAGCTGTGATGCGTCGAGATGATCTCGCTGCGATCCTTGACGCCCTGCTCGTAGTGCCAGCGACGCGCGAGCTTGATGAGCGCCTCATTCGCCTCGGTGCCGCTGTTCGCAAAGTAGATGCGCGAGAAGCCAGTGCGCGTGGTGATCTCATGCGCGAGCTCGAGCGCGCGGTCGGTGTAGAAGAGATTCGACGTGTGCATCAGCGTCGCGGCCTGCGTGGCAATCGCCTCCGCAAGCTTCGGATGACAGTGACCGACCGAGAGCACCGCGATGCCGCCCGAGTAGTCGAGGTACTCGCGCCCATCCGCATCCCAGATGCGTGAGCCCTTGCCGCGCACCATCACAAGCGGCGGCTGACGATAGTTGGGGAGAAGTGACTTGGCCTTGTCGAGGAGCTCACGGGTGGTGGACATGTCCATCGAATACCACGAGGCGAAATGGGCTTTGAGGTCCACCTTGGAAAGTTTCTACGGACCAGTGTGGTGACGGGAGACTCGTTGACTCCAACGCGCTTGCCGGGCGACCGTCGCATCCGGCGAGAGCGTTGTTGGCTCGGTGGCGAACGAACGATGGAGCCCGGTGAAAGTGCGGAAGGCAAAGCCATGAGTCGACGTCTATACGTTGGAGCCGCGTTGCTCCTCAGTGCCTGCTCCAACGCGAACGTGCGCGAGGAGGATGCCTCCGCACCCGACGTCACCCTCACAGCGGACGCAGGCGTCGATGCCCGCGCACCCGACGCATCGAACGTCGACGCCTTCACACCCGACGCGTTCGCCGTTCCCTCCGAGGTCTGCAATGGGGTCGACGACGACTTCGACATGGCCATCGACGAAGGCGGCGATGCGTATTGCTCCATGGGCATCCACTCGGAGCGTGCGGTCTGTAGCTTGGGTCGTTGCCTCTGCCGTGCTCCAGACACGTTCGCGGTTGTCGGGGCGTACGACGATTGTGATGGCCTCTTCGGTTGCGAGACCGAGCTGGGCACAAACGAGAACTGCGGCGGGTGTGGAGACGTTTGCGACCCAGCGAGTGATTGCCGCTTCCAGGCAGGCATTGGATTCGCTTGCGGACCGGCCGACATCCTGGACTTCTCCATCGCCCGCGCGGACGGAGACATCGCCTGTATCGTGCGAAGCGAGACCCGCCAGCGTGTTGTGTGCCGTGGCCCCAACACGGGCTTCGCCATCTCCGACCTGTCGCCGGAGACCGCGAATCTCGATTGGACGTTCGTCGACATGCCCCCCGCCGCGGAAGTTCGCGCTTGGCATCTCACGCGGCCAGACGGTGTCGAGGCGCTCACCATCTGCACGCTCGGCACCGACCGAATGAGCATTACGTGCCGTGGGGACAACAGCACAGGGCTGCTTCGAGAGCGCGACTTGCTCCCGCATCGCGGGAATCATCTGGTCGTTGAGCCCGTGAGCGGCCGAGCCATTCGTTCCTGGACCACCTGGGACGGCCACGGTTTTGCGCGGCTCTGGGTCGAGAGCCTCCACGATTTTTCAGTGAGTGTTTGGGCTGACCGACGAACCATCGTGCCCTTCGTTGGCACTGCACCGTCGACAGTGGATCGGGTGGAGGTTGCGGAAGGGGTGACCGTCCTTCCGACAGGCACGTTCTTTCGGGACGCACCCGATCTGCCCCTTGGCAACATCGCGGCCGCAGACGATGTCTCGTGCGCGCGCGATGTCTGCTGCAGCTTTCGCAACGTTACGCTCGGCCGACCTTACGTGGGTTGCGCCGGTCGAGTGGCTCGCTCACCAGGCACCACCACGGAGGTCGTCCTCCCACCGAGCGCGCGGCTCACATTCTTCCCGGCTCGAATCGTCGAACTCGCACCCCAAGTCGACGGTCGCATTGAAGGTTGTGTTCGCGCGGATCGTGGTGATGGGAGCCCGGTCCGCTTCTTTTGCGCCGACGTGACTACCGCTGCGGACACGCTCGGCCCCGTCTCGCCCGAGTCGTTCCACGAAGAGCCCACCCGCGTGTTCGAGAGCCGCACGCCGCAAGCCCGCGCCGACTGGCAGGCCATGTGTATCCAACACCGCCCCGACTGGTGGCAATGCTGGGGCACCCACGAAGGCTGGGGCCACGAATAGCCTTTCGAACGGAACGACTGGCTCCGCCCCGACGCCTTCCCTACCGCGTGACAACCCAATCCAGCAGCGCCTTCTGCGCATGCAGACGATTCTCCGCCTCATCCCACACGCGGCTCTGCGCGCCATCGATGACGCTGGCTTCGACTTCCTCACCGCGATGCGCGGGCAGGCAGTGGAGGAAGATGGCTTTCGAGTCGGCGAGGCCCATCAAGTCGTCGTTCACGATGAAGCCCTCGAATGCGCGCTGACGCACCTTCGCTTCTTCTTCTTGCCCCATGCTCGCCCACACATCGGTGGTGACGACATGCGCGCCACGGCAGGCCTCTTTCGGGTCGCTGGTGACGGTGATCTTCGCGCCAAGCGCACGTGCCCTGTGGACGATGCTCTCGATCGGCTTGTAGCCATCGGGGCAGGCGAGGGCGAGCTCGAAGCCGGTGAGCGCAGCCGCGTTGATCCACGAGTGCGCCATGTTGTTTCCGTCGCCGATCCAGGCGGCGCGCAGGCCCTTGAGATCACCACCGCGGCGACCTGTGGCCTCTTCGACCGTCTGCAGATCCGCGAGGAGCTGACAGGGGTGGTACTCGTCCGAGAGGCCGTTGATCACAGGCACGCGTGCGTTGGCCGCAAGCGCCTCGATCTTCTCCTGACCAAAGGTGCGAAAGACAATCGCGTGGACGTAGCCCGAGAGCATCTTGGCGGTGTCCTCGATGGGCTCACCACGACCAAGCTGCGTGTCGCGACCGATGAGCGTCACGGGCTGCCCGCCGAGCTCATGCACGCCGACCTCGAACGAGACGCGGGTGCGCGTGGAGGCCTTCTCCAAGATGATCGCCACGCTCTTGCCCGCGAGCGCTTTGGAATGCCCCGGTGCGCCGCGCGTCTTCTTCATATCGTGCGCGGAGAGCAGCACGGCGCTGAGCTCCTCCTTGGAGAGGTCGAGCAAGGTGCGGAAGTGGCGTAGCGTCATGGGCCGCGAAAGTAGCAGTGTTGGCCACGCGCGCAGAAGGAATCCAAGCGATGCAACTCAAGCCCGAAGACGCGACCCAATACCTGCAGTACCTCTCGATAGGTCACTACATCCTCGGCGCGCTCATCGCGCTCTTTGGGTGCTTCCCGATCCTCCATCTCGTCGTCGGCATCGGCATCACGACGGCAGGCTTCGCGAGCCACAACAGCAACGCTGCGCCGCTCGAATTCATCGGGCCCTTCTTCATCGTCATCGCCCTTGGAATCATCGGCGCGTTCTGGACGCTCGCGACGCTCGTCATCCTCAACGGGCGCTTCCTCGCGCAGCGAAAGAACCACCTCTACTGCCTCGTGGTGAGCTTTGTAGAGGCCCTCTTCTTCACGCCGATTGGCACCGTGCTCGGCGTGCTGACGATCATCGTGCTCATCGATGATGCGACGAAGGCGACCTTCCAGGGCGCTGTGGAGCCAACCCCCGCGCCCACCCCTGACGTCAGCCTTTGATCTCTTTGAGGAGCGCTTTGGTCGGAATGTCGTTTGGGTCGAGCAGCACTGCGCGCTCAAGCTCACGCCGCGCGTTGAGCGTCATGCCGGCAGCGAGGTAGGCGCGTCCGAGCGTGCGCGCTGCGAAGACATCCTCTGGCGCGAGATCGACCGCACGTCGCGCGAGCTTGGCAGCTTCTTTCACATCGCCATTGGCTTCGAGCAGAGCCTTCGCTGAGCGCCAATGCGCGCCTGCATCGTTGGGCCGCCCCTCGGCAACCTTCGCCCACGAGGCCGCAGCCGCAGCCCACTTCTTGTGGCGCTCCTCGTAGACGGCCTGCTGCGCGTAGTTGTCCGCCAGAGATGCCGCAAGCAGGTGCGCTGCACGCTCGTGTTCCGCCTGGAGTTCTTGGTTGTCTGGCTGCAGCAGAAGGACGTGCCGATAGCGCCGCACCGCCTCGCTGAGGTCGCCCCTCTCAAGCGTTGCGCGCGCATCCTGAATCTGGCGTTGGACGGGGTCGTGCGTCACGCCGGTGAGCTGCGCGGCGTGCTTGAGTGAGTTCGTGAGCTCGCGAATGACCTCCGACTTCGAGGCCTTTGGCGGCGGAGGCGGGGGCGGAGGAGGCTGCAAGGGGCGCGTGTTGCCCGCAGCCGAGCGGCCTGCATCCAAGCGCTTTGCGAGCAGCTCTTGTGCGCGGCGCTTCGCAGCGTCGGACATCGTGCGCTCTTCGACGCTCGGCAAAGGAAAGGTCGGAGCGGGCGCAGGTGTTCCTGCGCGTGGAGAGGGCGCGGGGCTCGGAGGTGGCGTGCGCGGTGGCTCTGGAAGGCTTGGAGGCGCTGGGGTGACAACGCGAGGTGCAGGCTCGGGCGGAGGGCTCGCGACGGGCGCGGAAGCCGCCTTCATCTGCGCGAGAAGTTCCTCGACATTGTGCTGTCCGGAGAGCGTCTCCTCCATCGTCTGGCTCTGATCCGAGCGCGCCAGATACGCGTCGTATTCATCGCGCAGCTTCTTCTTCGAGAGGACGTCGTAGGCCTCCGTCAGCCGCTTGAAGATGACCTCCATCTTGTGCCGGTAGGTCCCGACGTTCTTTCGAAATGCCGTGTCCGGATGGAAGACCTTGGAGAGCTCGAAGTAGGCCGACTTGACCCCGGTGCGATCCACCGTCCGTGCGATGCCGAGCACCTGGTAGTGATCGAGGAGATCGGCGATGACGTAGAAGTCATCGATGCGCTTTCGCTTCTCGTCGGAGAGGTCGTTCTCAGGTTCGGCGGGCGCGGCTGGAGGCGCGGGTGCTGCAGGCGCGGCCGGAGGCGCGGGTGCTGCAGGCGCGGGTGCAGCGGGAGCGACCTTCGGTTCGAGCGTTGGAGGCGCCTCTTGAAACGCCTTGTTTGCGCCAGTATCGGTCGCGTCCGTCCCCTGCGAGCGAATGGCGATCCGCTGCAGCGGAACGCTCCCAGGCATCGGGGTTGTCCCGGACGAGACGCCCAAGGCGGAGACAGGGCTCGTGCCGGGCACGTAGGGCGCAGGCGTGGGTCCGCGTGGAGACACCTTCGTGGCCGGGAAGCGGGCGACAGAGACTGGGCGCCTCGCCTCGCTCGGGGCCACCTCGGGCGGAGTCAGCGTGCCAGGCGATGTGGGGTGGCGCGGCTTGGACTCAAACGTCTCCACAAGCGGCGCCTCGCGTGCACCGTGAACGTGCATGCCTGCATCGCGCTGCTCCTCGCTCGGAGGAGGGCGCACGGAGGGAGCACGCGAGAGACTCGAGGGAAGCGGAGTCACCTTGGGTGCCTGCACCGCGGGTATCTGCACCGCCGGCATCTGTACGGAAGGCGCGCGCGGGATGACCGCGCCAAAACGGTCGCCGCTCTGGCTGCGTGAGGGCGGTGCACCGAAGACTTTCACCGGCGGTGCGCCTGGCAGCGTCGGTGCGCGCGGCGTGAGTGGCTCGGGTGTGGGCGCTGCCGCTGGGGGCGGTGACGGTGCTGCGGGTGACGGTGCTGCGGGTGACTGCGGCATCGGCCATCCGCCAGCAGCCGACTCGCGTGGGGAGCGCATCGGCACGGCGGCCGTGCGCGCCTGCGCCATGGGCTTGGGGCCTCCTTGCCGGGAACCTGCTGGGCCTGCGGGCGGAGGGACAGATCGACTCGGAAGACTTGTGGTGCCGTCGGCCCACTCCACCGCATCAAATCCGACGAGCTTCTCGAGCGTGCTGATGACGAGGTCGGTCTCGAGGCTTGTGAGGTCTGCGATGTCCGCGACGGTCGCGTTCCCATCCACGCGCGAGAGCACAAAGCCATCAAGCGGCGACAAGGGAAGCGTGCGCACGTTCACGCTGGCATTCAGTCGCGGAATTCTCTTTCGGGGGTCCAGCACCGGTTGAGTCGAACGGTAACGGGAAGCGAAAGCACCTGGCGAGATTTTCGCGCTTCATCGTCAGGTAGTCCGCCCTCGCAAAGCCCCCAAGTAAACTTCACGTTTCAAATGCCGACTCCGGTATGCTGCCGCTCGGAGGCTCTCTCGAATGGAAAAGGTCATTGGCATCGACCTCGGCACCTTCAACTCGTGTGTCGCGGTCGTCGAAGGTGGAACACCCGTCGTCATCGCGAACCGAGGCGGCTACAAGACGACCCCGTCGATGGTCGCGGTCACCGAAGCGGGCAAGCGCCTCGTCGGTCATATCGCGAAGCGACAGGCCGTCACGAATGCCGAGAACTCGGTGTACGCGTCAAAGCGGCTGATCGGCCGCAAGTTCAACAACCCGCAGGTGCAGGCCGCGTTGAAGAACGTCGCCTACCGCATCATCGAGGGGCCCCACAACGACCCGCGCGTCCAGATGCGCGACAAGGTCTACTCCGTCCCTGAGATCGCCGCGATGATCCTTCAGGAGATGAAGATGATCGCCGAGGACTACCTCGGGCAGGAAGTCAGCAAGGCGGTCGTCACCGTCCCCGCGTACTTCAACGACGGTCAGCGTCAGGCCACCAAAGACGCAGGCGCGATCGCCGGCCTCGACGTCATCCGCATCATCAACGAGCCGACGGCCGCAGCGCTTGCGTACGGCTACGGCAAGAACATCGACAAGACGGTCGCGGTCTACGATCTCGGCGGCGGCACCTTCGACATCTCGATCATGGAGATCTCGTCGACCGGCGTGTTCAAGGTCGTCTCCACCGCAGGCGACACCTTCCTCGGCGGCGAGGATTTCGATCAGCGCGTAATCGACTGGCTCGTCGGCGGCTTCAAGGAAGAGCACGACATCGATCTTCGCCAAGATCGCATGGCCCTTCAGCGCTTGAAGGACGCGGCCGAGAAGGCCAAGTGCGAGCTCTCGAGCGTCGTCGAGACGGAAGTGAACCTTCCCTTCATCATCTCGAGCGCACGCAACGAGGCGCTTCACCTTCAGCGCCTGCTCACGCGCAGCCAGCTCGACCAGCTCACCGAAGATTTGGTGAAGCGCACGATCGACATCTGCGAGATGACGCTTGAAGAGGCGGGCCTTGAGAAGTCGGACATCGAGGAGGTCATCCTCGTCGGCGGCATGACGCGTATGCCTGCGGTGCAGCAGTCGGTGGCGCGCTTCTTTGGACGCGAGCCGAGCAAGGGCGTGCACCCGGACGAAGTCGTCGCGCTTGGCGCCGCGATTCAGGGCTCCGCGCTGCTCGATGAGGAGCAGGACATGGTCCTTCTCGACGTCACGCCGCACACGCTCGGCATCATGGTCGTCGGTGGCTACTTCGAGGAGCTCATCCCGCAGAACAGCACCGTGCCGACCTCGCGCGGTAAGGATTTCACCACCGTCCGCGACAACCAGACGGCCGTGAAAATTCTCGTCATGCAGGGCGAGAGCAAGCGTGCTGAGGAGAACGAGCTACTCGGTGAGTTCGTGCTCACGGGCCTTCGTCGCGCGCCGGCTGGTCAGGTCGAGATCGAGGTCTCTTTCGAGATCAACGCGGACGGCATCGTCAGCGTGCACGCGAAGGACAAAGAGACGGGCAAAGAGCAGTCGATCACCGTCACCTCGACGAGCGGCCTGACGAACGACGAGATCAGCTCGATGATCTCGCACGCCAAGGATTACGCCGTCGCACGTCGCGACGACGAAGAGGTCGAGAAGGCCAAGCAAGAGGCGCAGACGCTCATTGCGGAGATCCAGAAGCTCTTCCCCAAGGTCGAGGAAGTTGTCGCAGGAAGCGACTTCGGTCGCGACGCGATGGAGAAGGCCAAGGCCGTGGTGGAGAAGGCCAAGCAGCACATTCAATCGGGCGATCTCGCCGGATTGAAGGAGCAGGTGGAGGCGCTTCAGCGCACGCAGCGCATGTTCAAGGGCGTCGTCGGCAAGGTGGGCTGACACCCGTGAGCGATGTGAAGCGGACGCCCGTTCCGGACGGTTGGGGAGCGACAGGCAGCGATGCCAAGCGCTCCGCGACGGGCTCCATCCGGAGTTCGCGTCCGCGTCGCATGATCACGCTGCAGGCGCCGCGCACATCGCTTGAGCTCCCCTCCGATGCGCCTTCGGCAGCGCCCACCGAGCAACTCTCGGATGAGCTTGCGCTGCCCTCGGATTGGCAGGGCGCGCATCCTTCGGAGGCACCGCAGCCCGATGCAGACGTTGCCTTGCCTGAAGAGGGTGAGGACGGCTGGGCGCGTGCACGCAGTGAGGGCAGCGTGCCGCCGCCGCCGCCGCGCAGAGAGACAAAAAGCGAGCGTCCGAGCAGTCCGCTCCCGTCGAAGAAATCGTCTGAGTCTTCCGACGTCGTGCGACTTGTGACGGCCCGCTCCCGGCCACCTGGAAGCTCGGAGGTTGATCTCACCGGGCAGATGCGCGACCGCTTGGCCGTGGGTGATTTCACAGGCTCACTTCAGCTCGCTGAGCTCATCTTGGGCGCAGATTCACGTCACGAGGAAGCGGCGCGCATTGCGGAGCGCGCGAAGGAACATCTGGTCCAGTTTCACCTGGCGCGCCTTGGAGGCTTGAGCGCCGTCCTCGGTGTGCGTGTTGCGGGCGCGGATGTTCGCTGGTTGGGTCTCGATCATCGCGCGGGGTTCTTGCTCTCGCTCGTCGATGGAACGACGACGGTGGAAGAAATCGTCGATGTGTCTTCGATGCCGAAGCACGAAGCGCTGCGCTTGCTCGCAGAGCTCTTGGAGGCCTCGGCCGTCACCCGCATCGATTGATCGCGCCTTGCGACTTCAAGACGTGACCACTAGTCTCGAAAGTCCGTGCCATCTGAAGGTCCAGCGTTATCTCTCGTCGCGATCGCCGCGTTCGCACTTGTAGGGGCTGCGCTCTCGGCGCTCACCGCTGCACTCTCTGAGATTCCAGAAGAGCGCCTCATGGCGTTGCGCGATGAGGGCGGCATCGATGGTGAGTCGGCGGCGCGCGTCCTTCGTGATCGCGATGTGCTGCGCGCGCGCTTGCTTGCGGGGCGTGTGCTCTCGGTCGCGGGCGTCAGTGCGTTCACCGCGCATCTTGCGACGGGCTACTTCGACGACGCGCTCGTGCTGCTCAGCGTGGGCGCCTCGGCCTTTGTGTACGCGCTGCTCTCCGAGATTGCGCAGACACTCGCGCGTCGAACGGCGAACCGCATCGGGCTGAAGTTGCTTCGCGTCTGTCGCCCGCTTGAGCTCCTCCTGGCCCCGATCGCCTGGCCGGTCTTGCTTGTCTCGCGTGCCACGGAGCGCCTCTTCGCTGAGCCGGAAGCTGTGCCGAGCCACATCGCAGAGCGCGAGGTCGAGCACATTCTCGACAAGCATGAGGAGCAGGGCGTGCTGCCCGAGGGCCATGCCGAGCTCTTGATGAACGTGCTTGAGTTCAAAGACACGGTGGCGCGTGAGGTCATGGTGCCGCGCACACGCATGATCGCGATCGATGCCGCCATGCCGCTCGACGAGATCGTCGAGCGCGTCGTGCAGGAGGGCCACAGCCGCTACCCCGTCTACCGCGAGCGCTTGGATCGCGTGGAGGGTGTGCTTCACGCGAAGGATCTCTTCCAGGCGATGCGCACAGCCAAGCTCGCCTCGATTGCGCCACTCGTTCGCAAGAATGTCCTCTTCGTCCCAGAGGCGAAGAAGATTGGCGACCTTCTCAAGGAGATGCAGGTGCGGCGTCAGCACCTTGCGGTGGTGGTGGATGAGTTCGGCGGCACGGCCGGCATCGTCACGCTGGAGGACATCCTCGAAGAGATCGTGGGTGAGATCCAAGACGAGCACGATGCCGAGGAGAGCCTCGTCCAGGAGATGGAACCAGGTCGCTTTCTCGTGGATGCACGCGTCTCGATTCACGACCTCAGCGAGCTGATCGAGGCGCCGCTCACGCCGAGTGAAGAGGGTTTTGACTCGCTCGGCGGCCTTGTGATCGAGAGCTTCGGGCGTGTGCCGCAGGTGGGTGAGCAGATCCGCATTGATGGCGTCGACATCACAGTGCGCGAGGCCGATGACCGCGCCGTGCAGCGCGTCGAGATCGTGCGTCGTCCCGTCTCCCTGCGGCCTCTGGAGAAGGACGAAGTCAGCGGCGCGGAACCTTCGAGCCCGGCGCCCACACGTGACTCTGCGCCCGAGGCCCAGGGCGCGCGCACACGTCAGGGTTGAGTCGCGATGGCTGCGCCCACGGTCTCGTCTCAGGCGCTGCGTGACCTGATCGCGGGACGGCCTGCGCACATCGTCGGGCGCGTGTTGCTCCCTGAGCTTGCGCTCACTCAAGCGACGACCTCGCCGCACGTCGGCGTGGCCTTTGGGGCGTTGGATGCCTCTACGCGCACGATCTGGCTGGATGAGCTCGAGCCGGGTGCGGTTGTGCTTCATGTGGTGGCACTTCCGGCGGAGGGCATGCGTGCGCTCTTTGCGCGTTTCACGGAGCGCGCCTCCGATCAGCAGCCCGTGGACGAGGTCTGCACCGCCCTCTTTGCCAACGGCGTTCGCGGGCTTGAAGTGCGCGGTGTCGAAGGCCGCCCCGGCCTGCTCGTCGTCATGGGACGAAAGGCCTGAGGGTCGACGCGCTCCTCCGCAGGCGCTAAACCGAACCAATGCGCATGGACCGTGGCACTTCGTGGCAGGGCGCGCGATTTCTCTTCGCGGTCCTTTTTGCGTGTGTGATTGGCCCCACCTC
>JBILQT010000016.1:0-51762 GCA_044373065.1 Sandaracinaceae bacterium | reverse complement strand
AAGGTTGTGCTCTCTTGGTGTGGGTGACCGGAGAAAGTGGGACATCGCCCTCGCACTTTTTGAGCTTCAGCGTGAGCCCGCATCGAATCGATGAATGAGAAAACCCTATCGCGAGTGTATCGGGATAGGGTTGAAATCATATCGAGTTGGACGCTGCCTACGAGCGCGACAAGACCTGCTTGAGCATGCCGCTCAGCTTCTCCAACGTGGCCAGGTTCTCGCCGAGCTTCTCGCGGTTTCCAGCGGTGACCTGCGTGCGGACTTGATCGACGGCCTTGCGGGCCTTGATGATCGCGGCGGCGGCGACGGGCGTGCCTGAGACCTTCTGCTCGGCCTGCGGGAGGAGCTTGTCCAAGTCGGCGAGGAGGACGTCGATGCCCTGGCGGTGCTTCTCTTGTTCCTCAAAGACGCGGCGCTCGGCCATGTGCTGCTGCGCGTCCTGCATCATGCGTTGGATCTCGTCTTCTTCGAGACCGCTCTGCGCGAGCACGTCGATCGTCTGCGCGATGCCGGTCTCGCGATCGATCGCGGCGACGCGGAAGATGCCGTCGTTGTCGATCTCGAAGACGACCTCGACCTCGACCTCGCCCGCCTTCGCTTTGCGCAATCCAGTGAGCGCGAACTGGCTCAGGAAGTCGTTCTCTTTGGCGCGCTCGCTCTCGCCCTGAAGCACGACGACTTTGACCTGCTCTTGGTTGTCGCGGCTCGTGGAGAAGACGTTGGCGACACGCACGGGGACGGTTGTGTTCGCGGGGATGAGTGCGTCGAAGCCGCCGCCGGCCGTCATGATGCCGAGCGAGTGCGCGGTGACGTCGTGCAGGGGGACAGCGCCGCTGACGCCGTCGTTCTGCTGGAGCATCTGGCCGTAGACGGCTGCGCCCACCGCGACGACCTCATCAGGGTGAACACCCTTCGAGGGCTCGCGCTCGAAGAACTCGCTCACGGCGCGCTGCACCGCGGGCATGCGCGTCATGCCGCCGACGAGGACGACCTCTTCGACATCGCGGATGCGCATCTCCGCGAGCTTCAACGCCTTCTCGCAGATGGCCAGGCTGCGGGTGACGAGGTCGCCCGTCATGCGCTCAAGCTCATCGCGACGGAGCTGCGTCTCCAAGTGAATCGCGCCGCGCGGGCCCGTCATCAAGAAGGGCAGCTGCACCTCGGCGACGGCCATATCCGAGAGGTCGCACTTCGCCTTCTGTGCGGCCTGACGCATGCGCGCGAGGGCCAGGGGCGAGTTGCTCGCGTCGACACCGGACGAGTCGTGGAGCTTCTGCAGCATCCACTCGACGATGCGGTTGTCGAAGTCTTCGCCGCCCAGGTACGAGTCACCGGTCGTCGCGATGACGTCGTAGCCAGCCTTCGGGTCGACCCGCACGACCGAGACGTCGAAGGTGCCGCCGCCGAGATCGTAGACGACGATCGTCTTGGCCTGATCGCGCGTGAGGCCGTACGCGATCGCTGCGGCCGTCGGCTCGTTGAGGATGCGGAGGACGTCGAGGCCAGCGATGCGACCTGCGTCGCGCACGCCCTGGCGCTGGTTGTCGTTGAAGTACGCGGGGACGGTGACGATCGCTTGATCGACCGACTCACCGAGCTGCTCCTCCGCGAGCGAGCGCATCTCTTGGAGGAGGAGCGCGGAGATCTCGGGGACTGAATAGTCTTTGCCACGCAGCTCGATGCGCACGTCGTTGTGCGGGCCTGGGATCAAGCGATACGGACACACCTTGAGGGCGTGCTGCACCTGCGGTGAATCCCACGTGCGGCCGATCAAACGCTTGGCGGCGTAGACCGTGTGCTCGGGGTTTGTGACCTGCTGACGAACGGCCATCTGTCCGATGAGCCGCTTGCCGTCTTCGGCGATCGCGATCACCGAGGGGGTCGTCTTATAGCCAGCCTTGTTGTGCAACACGGATGGACGCGGGCCGTCCATCACTGCAACGCAGCAGTTTGTTGTTCCAAGGTCGATGCCGATGACGCGCGCCATGTACGGCCGCGATGATGCCAAAATTGACGCGCCCCATGTCGACCAAAATCGGGCTTTCTTTTACGCACACCTCGGCTTGATCTTCCTTCGTGGGGACATCCTCGTGGTGCGCAGCGGCTTGCACACCGCGCTGTGCAGTGCCCTTACCGATGCACATCGAACGCTGCGCGTAGCGCTGAATTGTCTTCTTTTCGTGGGCATCGCGGGTGGGTACGGAGGCTGCTCAGGGGAGGGTGTCTTCAGAAAGGACGCCGCCATGACCACCGCCAAGCTCTTTGTCTCGACCCTCACAACCTGCTTGCTCGCGACGCTTCCTCTTGCCGCACAGGAAAGCCCCCCGCGCTTCGAGGTGGAGGCTGCAGCACCCGCAGTGGGTGATCCCGTGGTGCGTCTCGACTTCACTGTCCCGACGATCGGCGTTGCAGGGACGACCCACGGCGCGGGATTGAATGTGGGTGTCGGCGTGCGTTTGGCGCATCAGAGCGGACATGGCGTGCGCTTCGACTTTGCGAACGCCTCGACGGCGGGCTTTCAGATTCTCGGCAGCCCGGCGCACCTTGCTTCGAACTCGTACGACCTCTCCTATTTCCATCGCATCCGCCTTGAGGGAAATGATCGCTCGGGCATCGGGCTCGATGTCGGCGGTGGCTTGTCTGTGCAGGAGATTCGCTTCGTGCAGGGGTCCGGGTTTTGGAGCCCGGCGCCTCCGACGGTCGCTGAGTCCGTCGCGGATGGGATGCATGTGGGCGGCACCCTGGCGGCGGCGCTGGATGGTCGTGTCTACGGCTTTGTGATCGGCCTCGACCTGCGCGCGCACACAACCTTCGCGCTCGCCGCACAGCCAGGCGACACGAGCGTGCAGGCATACCTCTCGCTCAACTTCAACGTGGGCTTCGGCTTTCACTGAGCCCGCGAAGGCGGGTCGGCGAGTGACTGTGCCGACGCAACCACACATCGTACAGCCCTGTGCCGACTCCACCACAGGGGCGCTCGTCGACATCAGAAAAGCTGGCGAAGGGGTGGCCTCGTGGAGGGGCACGGGGCGTGCTGAGGAAGGCCCGTCTTCGAAAGGACGATGACTCATGAACAGCAAGCTCTTCGTGTCGACCCTCGCGGCTGCCCTGCTCGCCACCCTGCCACTGGCCGCGCAGCGCGCTCCTGCACCCGAGGTCGAGGCCTCAAGCGCCGAGAGCACCGGGGAAGTCGAGCCTTCCGTAGTGACCGATCCACACGCCCGCATGGACCTACGGCTTGAGCTGGAAGCCATCAACCGCCAGCAGCATGCAGCCAATGCCCTCTACGTCGTCTCAACGATCTTCGCCGTGATGGGCACGGGCGCCATCTTTGGTTCCCTTCCGTTCCTATTCCAATCGGGAGACACGTTCGCCTATCTCGTCAACGTCGGCGCGGCAGTCAACGTCGGCCATGTTGTGATGATGGTCATCGGCGCCTGCCTTGACTACGGCTCCGGAAGCCACCGTCGCAAGCTCCTCGACGACCACCCCGACCTCGCGCTCGAACTCAGCCCCGGCCCAGGCGATGCTGGTCTGGGAGTGACCCTGCGCTTCTGAGAGGCGCACAGAGGCGCTCCTTACTACTGAGCCGGCGCGCTCAAGCGCGACTTGGGCAGCCTTCGGGCAGCCGTGCTCGATCGGCGATCTAGGGCCCGGGGAGCGTCAGCGCGCCTCGTCCAACGTGAGCGTGAAGATGGCCTCGCTCAGCGCTGCACGCGCCTCGGCCACCTCGCCCTGCACATCGCCGAGCTCGCGGGAGAGGCGCTCGACCTCGGTGGAGGCCTCGCGGAGGCGCTCTTCGAGGGTGCGACGCGTCTCGCTTGTGCGGGTACCCAGCGCTTCGAGGTTGGCGCGGAGCTCTGCACTGCGTTGCGAGGCATCGCGCACGCGCTGACGAAGGCCTTGTGCGCGCTCTTCGAGGGTGCCGAGCGCGAGGCGTCGATCGAGGGCCGTGCGCAGGCTTGTGTTGAGCCCCTCGGGGAGGGTGCCAGTGGCTTCGACGTAGGGGCCGATCGGTGTTTGGAGGTCGCTCGCAATCGTGATCTGCCGCCGTGTTGGCGTGGTCTCTTCGATGACCAGCGACGTCGCCTGGCCCGCCGTGAGCGCGACCGGAACAAGCACCGCCGTCTCCGTCTCCTCGGTGCCTGCGGGCAGGTTGCGCGGCGCGTAGCCCTGCGTGCGCGGGTGCCTCACGAACATGCGCGCGGGTGCGTGCTCACCGGCGTGGATCTCGTAGGTCGTGCGGTGGATGGTGCGGTCCTCCACCGTGACCACGCCGCGTGCGATGGCCACAAGGCGCGCGGGCTCGGCGCCGAATTCGTTGTGGTGGACCACATGCGTCGCGCCGTCGATCGCGTAGGGCAGGGTGGCGACCTCGCCCTCATGCAGCGCCTCGACGAGGCCCTCGCCCGCAAAGCTTCCGCCCGCGTAGATCGCGATGGAGCCTGGGATCAATGTGGCCCCGCGTGGCGCTGCGATGCGTGCGGCGCGGAAGGGATGCAGCTCGCTACCGGGTGCATTCGCATCGGGTCGGAAGAGCAGGACGGACTCTCCGCGCACGCGCTCGCTGAGGATGGTGACGAGCGAGGCGCTGTGGGCTGGGATCGTGACGCGTGCGGCGATCTCGTATTGCGTGGCGCCCTCGATGACGATGGGCGAGGAGGCCGCCACGACACTGCGTGAGACACGCTCGACGGTGACGGTCTGGAGCGGCATTGCGCGCGGTGCCTCGTTCGTCTCCAGGATCTCGAAGGTCACCCTGCGGTTGGCCTCACGCGCAGCACGCGTGCGACCCGGATCGACCGGCCGCGTGGCGGCATACCCGCGCGCGGCCATCTGGAATCGCGGCACACCGCGCTGCACGAGTGCCTCCACCACGGAGGCCGCGCGCTCGTTCGAGAGCGTCTCGCCCTGGGTCTCCTCATCCGAGGTGTGGCCTTGAACCTCGATGCGGCTGACCTGCGGGTTGTAGATGAGTGTCGCTGCGACAGCGTCGACAATTGGGAGCGACCGCGCGTTGATCTGCGCGCTCCCGCGCTCGAAGAAGACGTGCTCAAGGATCCTGATGGACTCATCGGAGACGATCACGCTCCCACGATCCGGGCAGCCATCCTCGTCCTCGGTGCCGTTGTACGTCTCGGGGTCGTTCGGGCATGCGTCGCCTGTGTCGAGGATGCGGTCTCGATCGTTG
Organism: Sandaracinaceae bacterium; assembly: GCA_044373065.1. Taxonomy (GTDB): domain Bacteria; phylum Myxococcota_A; class Polyangia; order Polyangiales; family Sandaracinaceae; genus JAFLCL01. The sequence goes on along the minus strand of JBILQT010000016.1, from coordinate 46,571 downwards.
TCGGGCTCGGGGCAACCCTCGGTGTCCTCGAAGCCGTCGCGGTCCTCCGCGTCATTCGGGCAGAGGTCGTCCAGGTCGCTCAAGCCATCGCGATCCGCATCGCCGCGCGCGTGCTCACCGACGACTGCGCCGCGGATCGTTGGCGCGCTCATGACCCCGCTCGCATCGGGGCGCGCGATGAACTCGGGGGTGCGGAGATCGACGCGGTAGGAGATGGGTGAGGCTGTGCCGAGCGAGAGCGCGACATCGCTCCAATCCTCAGGCGATGCGTTGTGTACGAGGGCCCAGATCTGAAAGACAGCCTCGCCCTCGCCAGGGCCCTCGGGAAGCACTGCGCGGTAGGAGGCGCGCCATGCAGGGGTGGGCACGGCGTACGTCATCACGAGGTCGCGCGGACGTCGATCGGGCAGGCGCATCTCAAGCGTCACGGTGTCGTCCGACGTCTCCTCCGCAGCGCGCTGCGGCACCGAGGTGGAGACGATTGTTTGCCCTCCGCGCGTGTCGAGCACGGTGAGCGTCGAGAGCACGTCATCGACCTCATGCGCACCGAAGCGAAGTGCGATGCGCTCCTCACCGACACGCCCCGCACGCTCGAAATAGCCAAGGCCATTCTGGTAGAGCACGACGCGCTGCAAGGACATCGCGCGCGAGGGCCCCACGCTCGGGCCGCAGGCAGTGGCGCTCACCAAGACAAGGGCGGCGAGCGAGAGCGGGCGCATGTGGGCTTTCATCGTCATGAGCCTACGACGTCGCCCATCCCTTGGAGTTCCGCACTTTCGCGCGCATCGAGGCATGTACGCTCAGCGCGATGCCTCAACCCCAACGCGAGCTGACCCTTCGCGCCATCGTCACAGGCGCCGTGCTCGGCGGCATGCTCTCCCTCTGCAACATCTACAGCGGCCTGCGCATCGGCTGGGGCTTCAACATGTCGATCACGGCCGCGCTGCTCGGCTGGGGCTTCTGGTCGATCGTCACACTGGGAAGGCCGAACGCGCGCTTCTCGAAGCTCGAGAACAACCTCAACCAAACGGGTGCGAGCGCAGGCGCATCGATCTCCTCCGCGGGCCTTGTCTCGGCCATCCCCGCCTGGACGATGATGACGGGACAGACGCTGAGCCTGCCCGTGCTCGCCTTCTGGCTTTTCGCGATCAGCATGGTCGGCGTCATCGTCGGCATCGGCCTTCGCAAGCAGATGCTTGAGGTCGATAGGCTTCCGTTCGCAAGTGGCATCGCCTCGGCCGAGACGCTCGACAAGCTGCATCCCGAGGGCGCGAACGCGGGCTCCTCGGAGGCGAAGCAGAAGCTCTACGCGTTGCTTGGAAGCCTTGGCTTGTCAGGCGTTTGGAAGCTGCTGATGCACGTCTACAGCTGGTCGCAGCTGCACATCCCAGGCTCTTTCGCAGCGGGCTCGGTGGCAGGTGCAACGCGCCGCGCGAGCTTCTTCAACCTCACCTTTGGCATCGACGTCTCGCCGCTCATGTTCGCAGTCGGTGCGCTTGGATCCCTCCGCACAGGCGTGACGATGCTGCTCGGAAGCTTCCTCGCCTGGGGCGTGATTGCGCCGCGCGTGATTGCAGCGGGTGCCTGCGATGTCGGCGCGGATGACCCCGATGTCGCCTGGTTCTCGCAGGTTGTGAAGTGGCTGCTCTGGCCAGGCGTGGCGTTGATGGTGAGCTCGTCTTTGACCTCCGTCGCGTTCTCGTGGCGCTCGTTCATCTCGGCCTTCACGGGCAAGAAAGTGGAGCCTCGGCCCGGTGTGGAAGGCGAAGAGAAGCCACTCGTGAGCACGCAGCCCGATGTGCCGCGTCGTGTCTTTTGGGCGCTGCTCTTTGTGGCGACCGTGGTCTCGTCGCTGGGCCAATTCTTCATCTTCAACATCCCCATCCCGATGGGCATCTTCGCGACCCTGCTGACCTTCGCCTTGGCCACCGTGGCTGCGCGCGTCTCAGGTGAAACGACGGTCACGCCGATCGGCGCGATGGGCAAAGTCACGCAGCTCATCTTCGGCATCATTCGACCGGGCGATGCGACTGCGAACCTGATGACGGCGAACGTGACAGGCGGCGCAGCAGCGCACACAGCCGACCTTCTGCACGACATGAAGGCGGGCCTCCTCGTTGGCGCATCCCCGCGCGCGCAGGTCATCGCGCAGACCGCAGGTGTCTTTGGTGGTGCAGTCGTCGGCGGCGCGGCCTACCTCATCCTCATCCCCGACCCGCAGCACATGCTCCTGACCGAGGAGTGGCCCGCGCCTGCCGTTGCGACCTGGCGCGCCGTGGCAGAGCTCTTCGCGCACGGTGCGGATGCGATGCCCGCGGGCACCGTGGAGGCCATGGTGATTGCGTCCTTCGCGGGCGTCGTGCTCGCCATCTTGGAGAAAGTCTTGCCGCCGAAGTGGCGCGTCTGGGTGCCGAGCCCTGCGAGCCTGGGCCTCGCATTCGTGATCCAAGCCTGGACCTCGATCAGCCTCTTTGTGGGCTCACTCCTTGGCGTTGCGCTGCGTCGCTACGCGCCTGCTTGGTCGGAGCGTTACCTGACGCCGATCGCCTCCGGGATCATCGCGGGCGAGAGCTTGATGGGCGTGGCGATTGCGCTGCAGACGATCCTCTCGGGCAGCGGCGGTCACTGAAATCCGCGGCGTGGTAGAGCAGGCGCGATGTCGTTTCTCCGCCGCGTGCTCGCCTTCTTCGCCATCGCCATCTCGGTGGGCCTCGTCTCGTATGCGTTCAACGCGCGCTCCCAGGCGAGCGATGCGAGCGAGGCGCTTCTCGCCGTGCACACGGCAGACCCGCTCGACTACGCGCTCGTCGTCGACCGAGTCGGCGATCAGGCGGTGCTCGCGCTCCTGCAACCCGCAGAAGGCACCCCGGCGGACATCGCAGCGCGCCTTGTCGCCGTGCGCGCAAGTGCCTGGCTTCATGCGCCCGAGGCGGCACTGCCAGTGCTGGCCCAGCTCGCCCAAGGGACAGACCCAGACCTCGCACCGACCGCGATGCATGCGGCCCTGCGCATCGCAGAACGCCTCACGCGCCAGGACCTCGACATGCGCGAAGCCGACGAGGGCCCGCTGCGCGAGGCGCTGCCTTTGCTTGAGCAACTTGCCTCCGATGAGAGCGCACGCGCCGACCTTCGTGCCGCTGCCGAGCGTGCACACACGCGCATCGATGCACTCCTTCAGATCGAGCCTGAGGAAGCCCTCGGGGAAGCTCAGTAGGTGGCCGCACTCACGGCGCTTCTGCGCGCGCTTCGCCATTCCCTGCATGAGGCGTTTGGCGATGAGGGCGCGCTTCATCCGCGAGAGAAGCGCGTTCTTCTCGCGCTGATGACGTTCTTCGGCGTCGTCTTCTACGCGCTCTGTTGGCAGCGCTACGACACGTTTCACTCACGCAATTTCGACCTCGCGTTCTATGCGCGTCTCTCGTGGGGTGAGGCCCATCGCGATGCATGGGAGCCGATCGTCGATGCCTCGGTGTACGGCCTTCACTTCGTCTGGCTCTTCGAGGCCGTGACCTGGCTCGGCGAGCTCATCGGGCACGTGCGGATGCTGATTCTGATTCAGTCGCTCGCGATCAGCCTCAGCGCATTTCCCTTGGCGCGCATGGCATCGCGCATCTTTACGCCCCTCGGCTGCGGGCCCCTCGCGGCCTATGTCGCAGCGCTCGCGTTCTTGCTTCACCCAAACCTCTCGCATGTTGCGACGAACGACGTGCACCCCGGCACGCTCGCGCTGCTTCCGCTCGCCTGGCTCGTGGATGCGCTCCATCGCAAGAGCGCGCACGGGCTTGTGTGGTCGTCGATCGGCGTCCTGCTCTGCCGCGAGGATTTGGCCATCACGGTTGCACTCTTTGGTCTCGTCTTCGCCATCCAAGGAGGCGATCGAAAGCGCATGGCGAGCGGCCTCCTCGTGACGCTGACCTCGCTTGCGTACGTTGGCTATTTCCTCGGTGTGCTCCACCCGCGCTTTGCTCCACCCGCGGGCTCACTCGAGCTTCATTTTGGTCATTGGCATGTTGGCGAAGGGACGGGCGGCGGCGTGGCCGATGTGCTCCGTGCGATCCTCACGCGACCCTTGGATGTGCTCGCCTGGGTCACGCAGCCGGAGCGCTTGCCCTACGTCTTTTTGGTCACGGCCTCGCTCGCGCTCTTGCCCCTCCTCGCGCCTGAGTGGCTGCTCTTGGCCGCCCCGGTGCTGGGCACGAACCTGCTCTCGCAGTTCCCGACCACGCTCTTTCTCGACTCGCACTACCTCACCCCCGCACTGCCCATGCTTGTCGGCGCATCGCTTGTCGGCGCCTCGCGTTTGGCGCGTTGGGCAGGTGAGGGAAAGCCCGTCCTTGCCGCGATGCTGATCGCAAGTGCCCTCGCGCATGTCGCAGTTGGCGGAAGCCCGCTCGGTCTTCGCTATGACGCGGAGGCGTATGTCGACAGCCCGCGTACAAGCGCGATCCGTCGCGTGATCGCCGTCATCCCCGAAGGCGCGTCGGTGCAAGCCCCTGAGCGCATGCTCGCGCACTTCGCAGAGCGACGCGTGCTGCGTCGTCCCCCACCTCCGGAGTTGAACACAGACTACGTCGTGCTCGATGCATGGAGCCGTCGTGTGCATCGCCATCACGAGGCGCTCTTGCGCACCGAAGAAGAGCCGACGTTGCGCGATTGGCTCGCGCGAACGGATCACGCGCTCATCGCCGCGGAGGAGGATTTCTACGTGCTTCAGCGGGGCGGAAATGCAGACGAGAACGTCGCGCGTGCGCGCTTTGTGACGGGCACCGCGAGGCCTGACGATGGACGCCCGCTCGCGCGTTGTTTGTCGCTGATCGACGCCACGCTTCACGCGCACGACCTCGTGCTCACGCTCGCAGCACGCGCACCCTGCGAGACGGATTTGGCACTGCGCATTGGCTGGGGATTTCGCCCAGGCCGCGTGGATTTGATCGCCGAAGGCGCCCTCTCACCTGCGCTCTTTCGAAGTGGTGACCGCATCACCTCCGTGCATCCGTTGAGCGAGGAAGAGCTACGTCAGATTCACGCGCATGGGCTGCGCGTTGGCGCGATTCGGCAGAGCGGTGCGCGGCCCGATCATGGCGATCCTGTCGGGCTCGATGTGGAGCTTCACGGGGAGTAGCGCCTACCCGCGCTTCATCCTCGCCTCAAGCCCCGCGCGTACGACGTCGACCGTGTATTGCGCATAGCGGTCGAGGTCCTGGTGGCCCTGGTCTTGAGGGAAGAGCAGATGCTCTTCGATGAGCGGAAGCGCGATCGCGCTCAGCATGAGACGCACCAAAAAGTGCCCATCGGCCTCGGTGATTTGTCCCATGTCCACATATTTGCGCATCGCTTGCTCGCTGAGCTTGCGTGAGCGATCGACAAACATCTCGCGCAGCTTTGGCGCAAAGCTTCGCTCGTCCGATGCGAGGGCAAACATGAAGCGCACAAAGAGCGGCCAGCTCGTGTGTGCGTAGAGAAGGCGCACATAGGCCGCGAGCGCGAGCGGCAGATCGAGGATGTCCTCGGGGAGCATCGCGCTGTCGCCCATCATCTCGCCCGAGCCCACACCGAAGTGCTCGATGATCTGATGGACGAGCTCCTCCTTGCTCGCGAAGTAGTGATAGAGGCTTGGCTGCTGCATCCCAAGGCGCCGCGCGAGTTCGCGCAGGCTCGCACCCGCGTAGCCTCGCTCTGCGATGAGCGTGAGCCCCGCGAGCAAGACTTCGCGATGACGCGGCGGCAGCGCCATCACTCGTCGCCGCGACGCGTCCGTTCTTCACGCTCGACGATCGAGCGCATCGAGGGCACGCCCGCGGGACGATCCATCACGGTGCGCGGCCCTTGTCCTTGTCCCTCTTTGGCTGCGCGCGCGATCGGCGCCTCGCGGAAGCCGACAGCTGCGAGCACCTCAGCGGCCTGCTCAAGCGGCATCGTGATCGTGAGCACGCCCTTGGTCACTTCGACCGTCGCATCGCGCGAGCTCTCGCGAACGCCCGCCTCCGCACGAAGCCACACTGCAATCTCGGATTCGGTCATCGCCTCGTGGATGCCAAGCGTCATGCGGCCTGCGCGCGCGAGGGCGAAAGCGCGGTCTGCGGGGATGCCGATCACGGCCTCCGCGAAGGCCTCGAAGTTGACGATGCTGTAGCCGCGGAAGCTCGCCGTGGCGTGCACGACGGCCATCGCCTTGGCGAGTTGGCGCTCACCCTCGGCGCCATCGACTTGCATCGCTGCGCGGATGCGATCGACATGCGACTCATAGACGATGCGCGCATCGCTGTTCTTGAGCCCAGGGATGAGGGCGATCGTGCGCGGGTCATTCACTTTTCCGCCACGCACTTCACGGCGCCAGAGGGCGTCATCGTCGCCGCGGGCGAAGGCCTCGAGGTTGGCCGGAAGCTTCTGCGCATCACGTGAACGTTTGACGATGCGATCGGCTGGCTCTCGCTCAGGGCGCTTCTTCGTTGTCATGCGGCGCCCCTTAGCATGAGTTGATCTGCCCGCAGGCTTGGAGACCTCAAGCACGCAAATTCGGAAATGCGCGCGCTCGGACTGGGTGACGAGGTGACACGCGCCGAGGCCCTCCAGAGAAACCCGCTGACAAAGTGTCAGGAAGGCGCCCCGCGAGGGCCGACGGGAGCGGGGGATCTTCTGCGATTCACTGGAACTTCCAGATCCGATGGGTTAGGCACGCGCGCTGCATTGCCGCTAGAGAACTGCGTGCAGCGTTTGGGCTCACACCGAGCCGAGCACTGCACAGACGAGAGGTACACACGTGTCGCAACCTGAGGGAGCCCAGCGCCGCATTCGAACAGGCATCGTGCTCGGCACGCTTGCGTCGAGCGCGCTCTTCTTCGCGATGGGCTCATCGCAGCTGGTCGCGTCCGCCTTTCTCGATGTCCCGCGTGACCCTGCCGCCGCGCCGGGACTTCCACTCGCATCGGCAACCGACACGGCGCCGCTTCGTGGCGAACGCGCCCTTGAGCCCGTGCTCACCCGCAACATGTTCGATTCGGTGACGGGCTCGCTGACATGGAATGTCGAAGTTCCAGTCGTCGAGCCGGTGGACCCAGGCGGGGAAATCACGGAGCCCGTGATTGTCGATCCCAACGGCCCGCATCCTGTCTGCGAGGGCTCGGTTCGCCTTGTCGGCTCGTACGTTCGTCATGGCGCCGAGGACCAATCCTTCGCGGCGGTGATCAACGCGACGGGCACCTCTCTTCTCTACCGCGTCGGCATGAGCGTCGATGACCGCGAGGTGCTCGCGGTGGAGCGCAATCGTGTGGTGCTGCGGGCCAATGGCGCGCTCTGCGACCTCAATATGTTCGGTGCGCCGCCGCCTGTCGCTGTGGCCGCCGCGCAACCTGCTGCTGCGCCGATCGTGATTGCAGAGCCGCCTTCGGCCGATACAGGTGGCATCGAAGCCTCCGACTTGGATGCGAACATCCATCAGGTCTCCGACACGAGCTACACGGTGAATCGCGGCCTCGTCGATCGCCTGCTCGCGAACCAAGCCGCGCTGATGAGTGCGGCGCGCGTCATCCCGCATGAGGAAGACGGACGCACCGTCGGCATGAAGATTTACGGCATCCGTCGCTCGAGCTTGCTCGGCCGTTTGGGGATTCAGAACGGCGACATGCTGCGCACGATCAACGGCTTTGATCTCACCGACCCGACGGCGCTTCTCCAGGCCTACACGACGTTGCGCTCGGCCGATCACCTCTCGATGCAAGTCATGCGACGCGGCCAGCCGATGTCGATGGACTACCAGATTCAATAGCCCGACTCGGACTACCAACTCCCGTTCCCGGAAGACGACTTCATGAAAGCGCGCCTCGCGATTCCAATGCTTCTCACGTCCGCCTCGATCATGTTGTCGGGGTTGCTGCTCTCGTACGCGAGCGCACAGGACACGCCGCCTCTGCCGCGTCCGCAGCTTCGTGTTCCGACGCCGCCGGGTACGCCCGCCGAGACGCCGACCGGTGGTGAGGGCACCAAGGCACAGCCCTTCCGCACGGGCCTGGAGGGCACCGATACGCGTCCCTCGCCTCCGGGCGCGCGCGTCTCGTTCAACCTCGAAGATGCCGACCTGCCTGACCTCGTGCGCATCGTTTCGCGCATCACCGGCAAGCGCTTCATCCTCCCGAGCAAGGCGCGCTCGATCAAGGCCACGGTCTACTCGCCCAGCGATGTCTCTGCGGCCGAGGCCTACCAGGCCTTCCTCTCGATCCTCTCGCTCAACGGCCTGACGCTGGAGAGCTCGGGTCGCTACTACAAGATTGTCGAGTCGAGCGGCATCGAGGCACGCGTTCTCCCGATGTATCAGGACGGCGATGCGATGCCGGCCGACGACCGCTTCGTCACGCGCATGCATCGCCTGGAGAACGTGACGGCCGAAGATGTCGCGGCGTTGCTCACGCACTTCAAGAGTGCGGAAGGTGCGGTGACGGCCTACGCGCCGACCAACTCGCTCATCATCACGGATACAGCAGCGAACATTCGCCGCATGCTTCGCATCATCAGCGAAGTCGATATCCCGCATACAGGGGAGCAGATCTGGGTCGAGCCTGTGCACTACGCAGCGGCGAGCGAGGTCGCTGAGCTACTCACGCAAGTCTTCCCGCCGGAAGAAGGCGGTGCTGCGGGAGGTGCAGGTGCCAAGGCGCGCGCGATTCCACGTCCAGGCAAGGCGCCTGCGACGCGCGAGGGTGAGACGGCCACGCCGGGAGGCGAACCCCAGGCGGCGGGTGGCGGTGCTGCAGCGGCCGGTGTGGGCGGTGAGTCGCGCGTGCGCAGCATCATCGGCGACGAGCGCACCAACTCGCTCATCATCATCGCAACCGAGCGTGCATATCTCCGTATTATCGAATTCCTCCGCACGATCGATGTCTCGGTCGAGGGCGAGGGAAGTGTCCACGTGCATGCGCTTCAATACGCCGATGCAGAGCTCGTGGCGGAGACGCTCTCCAGCTTGAGCGAAGGCGGCGGTGGCGGTGCGGCGTCCAAGCGTCCTCCGGGTGCAGAAGGCGCAGGCGCAGCGGGCGCAGGGATCAGCGGCGAGACGAGCGTGCAGGCCTACAAGCCGACGAACTCGCTCATCATCACAGCCTCCGTTCAAGACTATGCGGCGCTACGTCGCGTCATCTCGCGCCTCGATGTTCCCCCACGTCAGGTCTTCATCGAAGCCGTCATCATGGAGCTTCAAGTCGAGCGCAGCAGCAAGCTCGGTCTCTCGTTCCATGGTGGTGCGCCCGAGCCCAACATCGATGGAAACCAGAGCCTCACGGTGTTCGGGTTCCAGCCTGCGCAGTCGATTGGCTTCCCTGCTTCTGCACTCTCGCTCGATGGTCTCGCGGTCGGTGTGCGCGGGCCGAACATTCAGATCCCCGGCATCGGCCTCTCGATCCCAAGCTTTGGCGCCGTGCTCAACGCCGTCGCGACGAGCTCGGACGTTGACGTGCTCTCCACGCCGCATCTCATGGCGATGGACAACACCGAGGCTGAGATCAACATCGGCGCCAACGTCCCGCTGCAAACCTCTGGCTTTGGCGGTGGCGCGGCCGGCGGTCTCGGTGCGCTTGCGGGTCTCGCAGGCGCAGCCGGTCAGGCCAATCCGCTCGCAGGTCTTGCAGGCGGTCTAGGAGGTCTCGCAGGGGGTCTTGGTGGCGGGATGGGAGGTGTGCAGCGCCAAACGGTCGGCACCACGATCCGCGTCACGCCGCACATCAACGACTCTGGCGACATCCGACTTGAGCTCGAAGAAGAGATCTCAGAGGCAGGCGCGCCACAAGGCACGCTCGGCGTGGTCCCGATTCAGCAGCGCGTCGCCAAGACGCAGCTCTTTGTGCGCGACCAACAGACGGTCGTGATCGGCGGCCTCATGCGTGATCGCATCACAACGCGCGAGACCAAGGTGCCGATCCTCGGCGACATCCCGATTCTCGGTGAGCTCTTCCGCACGACGTCGCATGAGACGGAGAAGACCAACCTCATCCTCTTCCTCACGCCTTACATCGTCCGCTCCCCCGAAGACCTTCGCTCCATCTTCGAGCGCCGCATGCGCGAGCGCCAAGAGTTCCTCGACCGCTTCTTCGTCTTCGGCTCGCATGAGTACCTCCCGCCCCTCGACTACTCGCGCACGCGTGGATTGGTGCACGAGATCTTTGGCGAACTCGCAGAAGTCGATGAGGAGCGGGAGCTCGCCGAGGCCTTACGCGCACATCCACCACCGGAGCATCACGCGCGCTCGCCGATAGGTGAAGCCGCACCCTACGAGGGAGGCATGCGCATCGGCCCCGAGGGTGATGAGCCTGCTGTACTCGATGATGACTCAGCCACGTCGCAGACCGGACGTGGAACCCCCGCCGCCCCTCAGGAGTGAACGATGTTGGATGCCGAGCGATTTGTTGGAGAGATTCTCGTCAGCCGCGGTGTGCTGCCTGCATCGCGTCTGGAGGAGCTCCTGCGCTCGGTGACCGAGAAGAACGTTCGCCTGCTTGAGTTTCTGGAAGCGACGCGCGAGGTGCAGCCCGAGCAGATCGGCAAGGCCCTCGCGGATGAGGTCGGCATTCCTTTCGTCGATCAGATTCGCCCGGGCGATGTGCCTGCGGCGATGATCGAGGCCGTGCCGATCACCTTCGCGCGTCAGCACAAGGTGCTCGTGCTCGGGGGTGCAGACCTCGCGCGCCCTGACTTTGGTCCCGTGCGCGTCGCGATGGCCAACCCGCTCGACCCAACACCGCTCGATGATCTGCGCGCGCTCTTGAAGCGCAACGTTGTGCCCGTCGCCTGCACGCCTGAGACAATCGAAGACGCGATCAACCGCGTCTACGAGCGCAAAGACGAGACGGCACTCACCGAGGCCAAAGACGACGTCGTCGCCTCCGAGGAGCTGCAAGACCTCATCGACATGACGGATGAAGCGCCCGTCATTCGCTGGGTGAACAACCTCTTCTACACAGCGGCGCAGAGGCGCGCGTCCGACATTCACATCGAGCCCGGCGAGAAGGACGTGCAGGTGCGCTACCGCATCGACGGCAACCTTCAGATCGCCAAGACGGCGCACAAAGGCTTCCTCAATTCGATCGTCTCGCGCGTGAAGATCGAAGCTGGTTTGAACATCGCCGAGAAGCGTCTTCCCCAAGACGGACGCATCACCAAGCGCATCCAAGGCCGCTTGATCGACGTCCGCGTGTCGACGATCCCGACGAGCAAAGGCGAGAGCATCGTCATGCGTCTTCTCGACAAAGAGAAGGTGCTCCTCGACCTCGAAGATTTGGGCTACTCCGGCGCGCCGCTCGCCTGCATCCATCACCTCATCACGCGGCCCAACGGCATCATGCTCGTCACGGGCCCGACCGGCTCCGGCAAGACGACGACGCTCTCCGCCGCGCTCTCACGCATCAACACGCCGGACTTGAAGATCCTCACCGCCGAGGACCCGGTCGAGTACGAACTCAAGGGCATCGGTCAGCTTCACGTGCAGGCCAAGATCGGCCTCACCTTCGCGAGCGCCTTGCGCGCCTTCCTCCGCCAAGATCCGGACGTGATCATGGTCGGCGAAATCCGCGATCACGAGACGGCCGAGATCGCGATTCACGCATCGCTCACGGGCCATTTGGTGCTCTCGACGCTGCACACGAATGACGCGGCCGGCGCCATCACGCGTCTTGGTGAGATGGAAGTCGAGCGCTACCTCATCACCAGCTCGCTCATCGGTGTCGTTGCGCAGCGCCTTGTGCGCAGGCTCTGCTCGCGCTGCAAAGCGCCGTATCAGCCCAACGAGCAAGACTTCCGTGAGCTTGGTGTTGATCGCTCACGTCTCAAGCACATCCTCTCCACGCCTGGCGTGCAGCCCTGGCCCGGCATGCCGACCGAATACATGACGGCGGATCAGCTCGCCGTCGTCGAGGTGCAGCGTGCCTCGGATCGCGAGCTTCAGCGCGTCGCCGACGTGCGCAAAGAGCAGGAGCGCTTGCTCGACCTCTCGGATGAGCTTGAGCCTTTTGATGTGGAACCGACTGCGGTGAAGTCGATTGAAGACATCATGCGCAGCGCCCCTCAAGCCGCGGCCAAGGCCGAGGTGAAGCGTCCCAAGGGCTTGCTCACGGCCGAGCCGGGCTCGATTTTCTATAAGCCCGTGGGCTGCGAAGAGTGCGGCGGTACGGGGTATCGCGGTCGCGTCGTTATCGCTGAAGTGCTCATGCTCGATGACAACGTTCGCAAGGAAGTGTTGAACCGATCGGACGCGGGAACGATTGCGCGCGTCGCGATTGCACGCGGCATGCGAACGCTTCGTGAAGATGGTGCACGTGTCGTCGCTACTGGCGTCACGAGCCTTGAGGAAGTGTTGGCGGCCACGCAGGCCGGAGAGCTGGAGTGACACGATGGCCGTCTTTGAATGGCGTGGCATCGACGCACGCGGAAAAGAAATCAACGGGCTGCGTGATGCAGACAACGTGAAGGTCCTGCGCACCCTCCTCAAGAAGGACGGTGTGCTCCTCACGCAAGCGCTGGAAGGCAATGCCGCGAAGAAGGCCAACGCGCGCAACGTCGATTTCGGCAAGTATTTCCAGCGTGTTTCGTCCCTCGACGTCGCGATGATGACGCGCCAGTTCGCGACGCTCTTGAAGAGCGGCGTGCCGCTCGTGGAGTCGATGACGGCGCTCATCGATCAGATGGAGAACCCGCTCCTTCAAGCCGCGCTCACGCAGGTGCGCGACAAGGTGAATGAGGGCACGAGCCTTCACGAGTCGATGAAGCAGCACCCGATCGTCTTCCCCGCGCTCTACGTGAACATGGTCGAAGCGGGTGAGGCCTCGGGCACGCTTGAGGCTGTGCTCTCGCGCCTCGCCGACTTCCTCGAGAGCCAAGCGCGCCTTCAAGGCAAGGTGCAGGGCGCGCTCGCCTATCCCGCCTTCATGGGCCTGATGGGCATGGCGACCGTGATGATCATGATGGTCGTCGTCGTCCCGAAGGTGACGGCCATCTTCGAGGATTTCCAGCAAGCGTTGCCCTGGTACACACGCGCGCTGATGTTCACGAGCAACGTCGTCACTGGCTATTGGTGGCTGCTCCTCGCGATCTTGGGCCTCTCGATTTGGCAGTTCCGAAGGTGGCGCGCGACGACCGAAGGGCGTGCTCGTTGGGATGCGGCCATCCTCAAGATGCCGCTCTTCGGCAAGCTCATGTTGATGGTCGCCGTCTCGCGTTTCGCACGCACGCTCGCGACCTTGCTCAAGGCTGGCGTGCCCCTTTTGCGCGCGATGGAGATCACCAAGAACGTGCTCGGCAATGTCGAGTTGATGAAGGTGATCGAGGAAGCGGGTAACTCGATCCGCGAAGGCGAGAGCATCGCGGAGCCGCTCAAGCGCAGTAAGAAATTCCCCCCGATCGTCACGCACATGATCGCGATTGGTGAGCGCTCAGGTCAGCTCGAGGAGATGCTGGAGAACGTCGCCTCCAGCTACGACGCGCAGATCGACGCGCGCGTGCAGGCGATGACGTCCTTGCTCGAGCCGATGATGATTGTCGTCATGGGCGGCATCTCCGGTTTCATCGCATTCGCGATCCTCATGCCGCTCATGCGCATGAACGAGTTCATCAACTGAAAGTCCGCCGAGAAATGTCTCATACCGGCTTACGTCCTCGGCGATTCCTCGTCACCTACATGAGTAGGCTCCTCGTCACGCCTCCGGGCGCGCTCGGTCTGAGCCTATTTCTCAACGGACTTTGAGGAACGCGCGTGGCGAGGAAGAAGAACGAAAGTGCGCTGACGATGCCGTGGGAGAGCCGCGGTGCGTGGGTGCGCGATTTGTTCTTCGGCAAGCGCGTGCGCTACCTGCCTTGGATTGCGGCCTCGATAGGGCTCGTCGCGCTTTTGCTTTTCACGGCCAAGCGTCGCGAAGAGACGCAAGAGACCCGCCTGGTGATCGAGCGCGTGCATCGCGCGGTCACTGCGTTTCGTTTGGATTTCGGCCGCTGCCCGAGCTCGATGACCGAGCTTGTGCATCCCCCGCGTGCGGGTGTGCGCTACCTCGATACCGAGCCACGCGATGCCTGGGACGAGCCCCTTTGGGTACGCTGCCCAGGTCGCTATGACGATGACGACGCGGACGTGGTTTCTGCGGGACCGAGCCGCAACTTTCTGATCGATGACAACATCTGGTGAGTGTTCGCGTTGGGCTGGAAGAGCCCGCGCATTTGGAACGTCACAGATGAAGATGAGTGAACGAGCAACGACAGGAGATTGAGATGAACGGACAGAGCTTCAGGCAGACGATGGCAATGGCATATGGGCGCCCGCGAAGGTCGTGGCGGGGACACAGCGCTCGCAGGAACGCGCGAAGCAAGAGCGGCATGACGCTCGTGGAGATCATGATCGTCGTCATCATCATGGCGATGATCGCAACGGCGGTCGGCATGGCCGTGTTGCCGCAGCTCGAGCGCGCACGCGTGGAGCAGACACGCACGGATGCGCAGACGATTCGCTCGGCCGTCGAGCTCTACCTGGCGCAGAACCCCGGCGGCGATTGCCCCTCGGTGACGGACCTGGTCGGCGACCACATGCTCAACGGCAATACCAACACGCAAGACCAGTGGGGCAATGACTTCATCGTCGACTGCGAGGGCGACGATCCGGTCGTGACGTCGAACGGACCGGACGGACAGAGCGGCACGGAAGACGACGTTCACTGATGCTGACGCGTGCACATGACTCGCAAGCGGAGCCTTCGAAAGAAGGTGCGCTGAGTCATGTGCAAGCGGTTTCAACGCGCATATCGCAATATGATTTGCATATGCGAGCAGCAGGAGGCGTTGCCGACTCCTCTGCGCCCGACTCGCCCCCATGGGGTGCCCGCCGGCGGGGAAGCGAAGCTTCCCCAAGAGGCCCGCGTAGAGAAGGAGCGAAGCGACGATCTCTAGCGAGGGGGGTGTCGGGGGGAAAGCGAAGCGTCCCCCTGACCCGCAGCGCGCGAGCGCTGCAGCAACAGGGGATGACGCTCATCGAGATCATGATCGTCGTGCTCATCATGGCCATCGCGGCCACAGGCATGTCGTACAGCTTCGGCGCGCTCAATCGCACGCAGCTGCGCTCGGCCTGCATGAGCGTCACGGCGGCTTCGCGCTTCGCCTACAACCGGGCGATCACGCGCGGCATGACGGTGCGCATCGCGTTCGACTTTGAGAACGACACGATGGCGATCGAGGAGGCACACGGCCGCATCACGCTCGCGCGCACGACCGATCAACGTCGCCTCGACATCGAAGAAGACGACGAGAGTGGCGGCGCCGACTCCGCGGCCGTCGACCCGTGGGCCGCAGCCCAAGCGCGCCTCGCCGACACCTTGCATCCGAGCTTCGGCGCCTCGCCCTTTCAGCCCATTCGCGGCGCTCGCTATGCAGCGCGCCCCGTCGCTTCCGGCATCTCGATTCAGCGCCTGATCACGCCACATGAGGCTGAGCCTCGGACGCGCGGCATCGGCCACATCTACTTCTTCCCGCACGGTCAGACCGAGCGCGCCGTCGTCTGGCTCTCGGACTCAGACGACAACGACGATGAGGCCCATGTGTTCTCGGTGGAGATTCATCCGCTGAGCGGCCGCGCGCGCGTTCGCAACACGGCGTATGAGCCCGAAGAGTTGGTTCTTGATGGCGAAGAAGAAGAAGGGGAAGTGAGGGCCCGATGAGTGCCGTCGCGAACCAGAAGGCGCTGCGTCGCATGCGACGTCTTCGTGCCGAGAAGCGCGTGCAGCCCGCGGCCCCCGTCGAGCTTGGTTTCACCTTGCTCGAGGTGATGGTCGCCGTCGCGATTCTCGCGTTCTCGCTCGTCTCGATTTTCTCTGGCGAGATTGGCGCGATTCGCATGGCGAGCCGCGCGCGCTTGATGACAACGGCCTCGCTCCTCGCGCGCTGCAAGATGGGCGAGATCGAAGAAGAGATGATGCGCACTGGCTTCCCCGCGGTGTCTTCGACGGGCTCGGATGAGTGCTGTCAGGGCGGCGAGGTCGATGGCTTCACGTGTGAGTGGGAGATCTCTCGCGTCGTGCTTCCCGACCAGATGGCGCAGGAGGGTGAGGGCGAGGATGGGGGCCCGCTCGGAGGTCTTCTCGGAGGTGCAGCCCCCGCAGCCGGTGCGCCCGCGATGCCAGCGGGACCGATGGCACCGGAGGCCATGCTCTCGGGCTCGATGGTCGCCGGAGGCGGCGACATGATCTCGCAGATGGCCATGCAGATGGTCTTTCCGATGTTGAAGCCCAGCATCGAAGAGCAGACGCGCCGCGCGACCGTCACGGTGCGCTGGGAAGAGGGCTCGAGCACACAGCAGTTTGATGTCGTGCAGTACCTTGTCGCAGAGCAACTCAACTCTGCGCAGATGGGTGCCGTGCTGGGTCAGCCGGGCGGAGCTCCACCTGGCGGGCAAGCGCCTCCACCTGGGCAGAAGCCATGAGGCCCGAAGCGAAGACAAAGGGCTTCACGCTCGTCGAGGCGATGGTCGCGATCGTCATCTTCTCGGTCGTCGCCACGATCGTGTTTGGTGGCTTCTCGCAGACGATGCGCAACCGCGCGCAGGTCGAGTCGCACTCCGATCGCTCGCACGTCATTCGCGTCGCGATGGAGCGCATGGTGCGCGAGCTCTCCGCTGCGTACGTGTCGATTCACGTGAACCCCAACCCGCAGCTCGCGATGGTTCGCACCATCTTCCACGGGCGTCGTGAGGGCCGCGGAAGCCGCATCGATTTCACCTCGTTCTCGCACCGTCGCCTCTATCGCGATGCGCACGAATCCGACCAGAACGAGCTCGGATTCTTTGTGCACGAATTTCGGGATGAAGACGGCGAGAACCACACGTCTCTTGTGCGGCGCGAGCAGAACCGCGTGGACGATGACCCCGAGCGCGGCGGGCCTGTCAGCGTCCTTATCGAAGATGTCGAAGAGTTCGAGCTCAGCTACCTCGACCCCGTCTCGCTTCAGTGGCGCGACTCCTGGGACTCCACGGGCACCGAGCAGAATCGCCTGCCGGCTCAAGTGAGAATCCGGCTCGTCGTGCCCGGCACGCGCGACCCACGCCACGAAGAAACCTACACGACACGCGCGATGATCCCGATCCAGTGGGCGCTCAATCACGCTGTCTACAACCCCTGACCTCAACCTCACCGACTCAGCATGGCCAATCTCATCGGCATCGAAATCGACGCATTCTCCGTCCGCGGCGCGGTCGTCAAGACGCAGTTTCGTCGCGCCCAAGTGATGCGCTACATCGAGGTGCCGCTCGCGTCGTTCGAGGACGCAGCACTCTTGGATGCCGCGCCCGCAAGCGACGGAACACCGCCCTCCCATGCAAGCGGGACAGCGACCTCACGTGCCGTCAAAGAGCTCCTTCGTCAGGCCGGTGCAGGCGCCGACACGATTGCCTCGCTCTCTGCGGCGGATGTCTCCCTGCGTCGCATTGAGCTTCCGATCGCGGCCGCGAAGAAGGTCGATGAGCTGCTTCCCTTCGAGGTCGAGTCGCTCATTCCCTTCGAGGCAGAGGAGACGCTGCTCGACTACCAGACGATCGAGGGCGATGCGTCGAAGCTTCGAATGCTCGTGTGTGCAGCGCCGAAAGATCGCATCACCGAGCGCCTTCGCGTGCTTGACGAGGATGGACTCGACCCTGTCTCGCTGATTCCGAGTGCACCTGCGTTGGCGGGCCTGACCGCGTTCATTCCAGCGCTGGCCAACGGCACGCAGATGGTGCTCTTCATCTCGTTTGATTCGACGGAAGTCTGCATGCTGCAGAAGGGCCGGCCGGAGCTCGCGCGCACGATTCCAGGCGGCATTCGCTGCCTCGACGAGGTGAGCTTTGGTGAGCCAACGCCGGGCACCGATGCCGAGCGCTATGCGCGTGAGCTGAAGCAGACGATCACGAGCTACCGCATGCAGGGCGGTGCTGAGCCCGAGCGCGTGTTTGTGTCGGGTGCGCTCGATCCGACGGGCATGACGAGTCGCTGGGTCGCGCAAGCCCTCAAGCGTGAGGCTGAGGACATCGTCCTTCCGGATGTGCCGAGTGCGAACGGCAAAGGCTTCGATGCGCTCGACCCGGCCCTGAAAGCGCGCTTTGCGCTGCCGCTTGCGCTTGTGGGTCACACGCTCGCCAAGGGCCGCTACATCGACCTCCGCAAAAATGAATTCGCGCGGAAGCGGAACGTTGGTTTCATCCGCGAGTTCGCGCCGCTCTTGGGTGTCGCTGCGGCCACCGTGTTTCTTGCCTGGGGCTTCTCGATCTACGCGCACTACTCGGTGCTGCAGGCGCGACGTGAGGCGCTTGAGGCCGAGCTTGCTCAAGTCTCGGAGACCTATCTCGGCGAAGAGACGCACACCGTGGCCGATGCGCGAAGGCTCCTGGAGCAAGGGCGCGCGCATCCGGACCCGATGCCGCAGTGGACGGCACTCGACGCGTTGCTTGAGGTCTCGAACGCCATCCCGGAGGACATCACGCATGACGTTCAGCGCATGCAGATCGACCTCGCACAGGATCGCAGCGAGGGTCACTTCGAGCTTCAGGGCGTGGTGGGCACCGTCGATGAAACCGAGCGCATTCGCACCGCGCTTGCGGGCATTGAGTGCTTCCAGAATTTGCAGCACTCCGGCGCAACCACACCCGCGGCCGATGGTCGCAGGCAGTATCGATTGGAGGCGGATGTGCGCTGTCCAAACGAGGTGCGTGGCTCCGACACCGGGCGTCGACGTCGCCGATCGAGTGGTGGCGGTGCTGCCGCGACGAAGCAGGGAGGCAGCTGATGCGCGCAAGACTTGAAGCGACGTGGGCCGGGTTCAACGACCGCGAGAAGAAGCTTGTCGGCTTGATGATGAGCGTCTTTGCGATCTGCGTTGTTGTCGTCCCGATGTACATGCTCAACCGCGCGATTGCCTCGCTCGAGACGGAGAACGACGCCATCGTCACGGTGATCGATGAGATCCACGCCGCCTCTCCGCGCCTTGCTGCACGTGAGGCCGCCGCGCGCGCAGCCGAGGCTCGCTACAACGTGCAGGCGCCTGCGCTCGCATCGCTCGTTGAGGCGCAGAGCCATGAGTTTCAGGTCACGTTCAACGCCGTGACGAATCAACCCGAAGTGCAACAGGGCAGCTTTCGTCGTCGTCACGTCCGCGCCTCGTTCCCGGCGACGGGGCTGCGCGCCGTTGTGAAGTTGATGAACTCACTCGAGGCCTCGCAGTACCCGATCGGCCTTGAGCGCATTCACTTCGATCACTTCGCGCCCGGTGAAGATCGCTACAACGTCGAGCTCGGCGTGATCACCTACGATCGCCAAGGCGCGGACCCTGCGGCTGCGGCCGCTGCGGCGAGACCTCTTCCTGCGGGGCAAGCTGGCCCGCCGACCCCGTGAAAGCCGAAGAGCAAATGGCGAGTGCGGCAATGAACGGTAAGGACTGAACGATGTCGAGTGCAATTGGCGGAGCGGTTGGTGGGGCTATCGCAGCGGCGTTTCGTCGTCGTGGAAGCTCGGCAAAGAGCGAGCGCACGTGGCCACGCCGCGTTGGCTACGTCTTCTTCTTCCTCTTCTCGTTCATCGCCTGCTTCTATCTGACGTTCCCCTACGACCGCGTGCGCGACTTTGTCGTGGCGCAAGTCGAGCGTGCGCTCCCGGGTGCGGAGCTCAACTTGGTGAGCTTGGAGCCAGCGTGGATCACCGGTGTCGAGGCGCGCGGCGTGCAGCTGCGTTTGCCGCCTGAGCCTGACACGACGCCGGTTGCAGCAGGCCAGCCAGCGCGCCGTCCGATTCGTCCTTCGGTCACGCTGCCTTACGTCTACGCACGCGTAAGCATCCTCTCGTACCTGCTCGGCACGACGGAGATCAGCTTCGAAGCCGAGGTGGATGGCGGCGGGACGATCGAAGGCGTGCTGAGTGATGCAGGCACAGAGAGCCACGTGACGGCGCATCTTGAGAACGTCGACATGCGTCGCATCACCCTGATTCGTCACTACGCGGGCATGTCGATCGGCGGCACCGTGACGGGCGACATCGATGTGAACCTCGCGGACGTGGCCGAGAACACCGATGGCAACGTCACGCTCAGCATCGCGGATGCGACGATTGGCGACGAGCAATTCATGGTGCCGATTCCGGGCTTTGGCGCGGGGCTTCAGCTCTCACGCGTCTCACTCGGCACCCTGCAACTCACGATGCCGATCGAGAATGGCACCGGCCGCATTCAGCAGCTGATGAGCGACGGCGATGATGTCGTGATTCGCGGCACAGGCACCGTGCGCCTGCTTCGTCCGCTCGGCATGACGGCCCTCGACATCATCGCGCGCGCCGCGATTCAACCAGCCTACACGACCCGCAATCCCGCAATCGACGGTGCACTTCAGATCGCTGCCTCGAATCCGCTGGTGGCCGCCTACCGCGCGCCTGATGGGGCTTTCCAGGTTCGTCTTCAGGGCACACTCGGAAGCCGCGTGACGGCGCTTCCTGCGGGTAGCGCGACGGTGCAGTGAAGAGGCGAATCGCGCCTCTGTTGGGTGTCACCATCGTCCTCATCGTGGCGTGCACGTCGCTCGGGCTCTACGCCATGGCGTCGACACGCGCCTTGCTTCCGCCTCCCGTCTTTCATGCATCCGACCTCAGCCCGGAGGCTCCCGAGGCGCGCGCGCCGTGGGAGGGCAACTGGGCTTCCTTTCTCGGTCCGCACGAAATGCTTGGGACCTCGCCTCTCGACGTTGCTGCGCGCCGCACGTTGCGTGAAGACGCCAATGCCCGTGGCGTTGCGGCACACGCAGAGAGCTTTGCGAGTGCACTGACGACTCCCATGGTGCTGCACGAGGGGACAGCGCTTCCGTATCTCGTCTGGACACGCAACGTGCTCATCGCTGCGCTTGTTCGATACGACGCAGGCGACGAAGCATTCGCATTCGCACTCTTCGAGTCGCTGTTGGGGCGTGAGTTGGAGCTCGCCCAGCACACGTGCGACCTGCTCTTCGTCATTGTCTCCATCGAGGAGACCCTCGAAGTCCTCGTGGAGATTGGACAGGCACCAGGAGGCCTGTCGCCGCCGCTTCACTCGCTGGCAAACACGCTTGCGACACAACGCTTCGACCTCGGGCGACCCAGCATCGCGATGTACTTGGAGCAGCGCGCGAGACTTGAGGCTCTGGTCGCGGAGACCACGACGTGCGACCGCATCACGTTCGACCCGGAGGAGACGGGCCGCTTGCTGAACGAGCACGCGACGCAGTGTGTGGCTTACGCGCGCGACGAAACCCACGTGGTCGCACCGACGCCACCGCCTTCGTGGCAGAGCCGTCTCTTCAATCGAGACGGTCAGATCTTGAGCGAGGTCTTCGCATCGGAAGCCACCTCATCGACCGCCATGTGTGGCGGAGTGAACCAACTTCGCCTGCGTGATGCGGCAATGCATCACCTGGCCGAGCGCGTTGCAGCATTGCCCATCCGCCCCTGAACCCTGCTGAAACGCGCCGTTGATTGACTCGTCGGTCAACCCCAGGGGTCGATGACGTTCGGCCCCTGCACTGGGCGATTCACACGCCGTCGTGGCTGCACGGGAGGCTGAGGCGGGGGCGCTGGTTGGGGCGGCGCTGGGGGCTGCACACGCTGTGGCGTTCGGAAGACATCCGGAACGCGGAGCGAGCCCGGCGGCGGGGTCTGGCTCGGTCGTGGAGCGGCCGGTGGCGCGGAAGTGCCGCAGGTGAAGTGCACGGCAAATGAGTTGAGTGTTCCCGTGTCTGCGCCGACCGAGTCACGCACGACCAGCGTCCAACGGCCACGCGCGTTCTCGCCCGCCAATGGATGAAGGACGCCTCGACGCGCATCCCAATCGAAGCTCGTCACAAGTGCGCTGCGACTGCCTCCTGCGTGGTTGTGAAGCACAACCTCCGTGCCCTGCGGTGAGCGCAACGAGACGCGCAGATCGCCGACGTAGGAGTGCTGAATGTTCACGTCGATCGAGCCACCTCCAATGGTGCAATCGCTCGTGACCTCTGCGTGCTGCTCGACAGTCGTGTAGTCGCGAATCGGCAGCGATGCGTCTGTCGTGCTCGCGGTAACGCTTGGCGGCTGTGTGCCAGGCACTGAGGGCGTCCCAGGAACGGCTGTTGGAGGAACATCAGTCGTTGCGACGGCGCCCACTGCAGGCAGGGCTGCATGAAGTGTGAGCGCGCCGCCGAGCAAGCGACCCGTCACTTCAGTCGATGCGCGACCTGGCATCTCCAGCACAAAGCGACGCTCCTCGCCGACGTCGTCGCCGCGTACGTTGAGCACAAACATCGCCGGCGTGGTGCCGAGCAATTCGCCCTCCGGCGTGCGCACCGTGGCTCCAGGAGGGTCACTCGTGACGGTCACACTCACACGCGTATCGGCTGCGCGCGTTGTGCCTCCTGCACCCTGCGCATCGGCGCTTGGCTCGACGACAAGCTCGTAGGGAAGCTCAAGTGGGTTCTGCAATGCGCCGATGTGAATGACGTAGTCCCCGGCCGTCTCGATGACGACGCGCGGGCTATGCCCCGTGCCTTGATCGCTGTCGCAGCGCACCTCACCCGCACCCGAGACGGCGATGGCGAGCGGGCCTTGTGGCGACGATGCATGCACGGTGAGCGGCACACCGTCGGTCACGTGAAGGAGGTGTTCCGGCACGCTTGGGTCGATGTATCCGGGGCAGCCCGGTGAGAGCTCCATCGCGGGGCTGGCCTGCGCTGTGGTGCGTCCTGTGAGCGTCGCGCGCGGCGAGGCCTGCGAGATGCTGATCACGCCAAAACGCGGCTCGCTTGTGCCGCATCCGGTGAGCGCAAGCGCAAGAAGGACGAGGTGCGTTCGATGCTTGTTCATGCGGCCTCACGATCGGGAGTGGGTGGCTCGGGCGAGGGGCTCTCGGGCAGGTCGGTGAAGACGGCCTTCTTCTGCTTCTTCGGGTCTGGCGCCTTCGGGAGATGCGATGCGCGCTCGACCTCAAAGCCCGTCGCAAGCGCGCGATCCGGCAAGCGAAGAAGGAGCAGCGAGACGAGGTAGAAGAGCAGTGCGAGGACCAAAAGCGGTGTGCGAAGCGAGCGCATCGCAGGCACTTCACTCACCTCACCAAGCACCTCACGTGGAGCCGTCAGCACGGTTCCGCCACCCAAGGTTGCGAGGCGTGCAATGCGCGCGTCATCGGGACCAAACGCCGCAATGCGCGGGTCGTAGGGACGCTCATCGCCTTCGGCTGCGGTGGGTTCCGTGTCGAGTGGAAGTCGCGCATCGATGAGAAAGGTAAAGCCAGTCTCAATCTCGGCCTGCCAGACACCTGGGCCACGCAAGGTGAGGTCGATGCGATCGAGCGCGCGCGGCACGACGCCTTGCGCATTCGCGACGGTGGCGCCGCGGTAGAGACGCACCAGCGGCACGATGCGATCCTCGGTGAAGGGCGAGATCACGGTCACGATGCGGCGGTCCGCGGCAAGCGGGTCGGGCGTGATCACGATGCGTGGTGGGTCGATCGTGCGCGAGCGAAGCATGCCGCGCGCAAGCCGCGTCCAGAAGGTGCGGAAGACGGGCGAGCTACGCAGACCATCCGTCCAGCTTCCGCTCGTCGCGCTCGTCCATGTCGCGACCTGGCCAAGGCCGCGATGCCAATGCGCGAGAAGGGGCATGCCCTCGGTGGCAGTGAGCACCTGTGTCGCGCCTGGACGAAGCCCCGAAAGTGCGTGCCCAGCAACGGCCGGCGTTCCTGAAAAGTCAATGCCATCGAGCATCGGCAGCGATGTCTCCTGGCGAATCGCAAAGGGCGTCTGACGGTGCGCGGGCGGCTGCCGCATCATCGCCTCGCTCATGACGACCGAGCGCAGACCCGCTGCGTTCGTCACGTGATAGCGACCGCGTCCGATGCGGGCGATCTCGGCGAGCAGTGGCGAGAACGAGCCAATCGTGATCGTTGTGATCGTCACGCCGCGCCCTGCGAGCGCCATCGCTGCGGCCATCGCGCTTTGGGGTTCGCTCTCACCATCCGAGATCAAGATCACGTGATGAATGAAGTTGGGATCATTCGACATCACGCGGTTCGCAGCGCTGATTGCAGCGGCAATATTCGTCCCGCCTTCGGCATGGATGCCTGCGATGAACTGCGTGACTTGGAGTGCTTGATCCATCGGCACGGGGGCAATCACGCGGTCGGCACCGCCCGAGAACGCGACCGCACCCACGCGTGCATCACGACGCAAGCTTCCCACCGCGCCAATGCCTGCCTGACGTGCTTGCTCCATCGGCGCGCCACTCATCGATGAGCTGCGATCGATCACGAGCACAAGCTCCAAGGGTCGCGGCTCAGGTTGCGCGGGCGGAGGACGAATCGGCTCGATCTCGCGGAGGATGCGCGGGGTGCTGCGCACGGCGTGGTTGAACGTGGTGGTGATGAGGCCACCGCCTTCGTCTTCGACCCACGAGCGCAGGGTTTGTTGCTGCGCATCGGAGAGATCACCGAGCTCAATCTCGTCGGCGATGACGAGTGAGAAGGGCTCGTAGGCGCGCGTCTCGGTGAACGCCGCTTGCGGCGCAACGACCTCCACATCCATGCCTGCGTCGCGCAGCACGGTGGCGAGGATCGGCTCGGAATCCGGCGCGTGATAGATGCGCACGCGCGGCTTGGGCAAGACCTCGATCAGCGTGCGCCAGCGGTTGTTCTGCGTGACCGGGTCAGGCGTGGTGATCGCAACTTCAAGCTCGTGGATGCCGGGCTCTTCGGGGAAGCGCACCGAGAAGCGCGCGTTCGAGTTGCCACGCGTGGCTTGAATCGACGTGGTCGCGAGGGAGTGCCCATCGAGGAAGGCCTCGAGCGTGACCTGCGTGTCCGTGCTCGCGAAGACGGTCGCAACGACATCGGACGTCTCTTCAGCGCGCACAAGGCGCGGCGCATCGATGCCGGAGACCGCCACGCGATCGATCGTGGGCGCTCCGCCGATGGGCAAGATGGAGACCTCCACGCCTGCGCGATGCGCGCTCTCGATCGCGCTCGGAAGATGCGCATCGCGGCCGTCGGTGGCGACGATCATGCGACGCGCGCGGTCTTGAGGCATGAGGCCGACCGCTGCACCGATCTGCGCTTCGACATCATCGCTTCCACGGATTGCACTCCACGCGATCGACGGCTCGGTCGCACTCAGCTGCTGCAGATCCGAAGACACCTGGCGACGCTCTTCAGGCGTGATGCCCGTCGTGCCGTCGACGACGACACCGACTGCGAGATCATTCGTCGGATAGCCAAAGCGAAGCCCCGCGACCGAGAGCACGGCGAGCGCAATCGCGATCATGCGCAGGAGCGTGACCCAGCGTTTTCGCCCCGCAGACATGGGGAATTTGCTTCGCCATGCGAAGAGAGGAACAAGCGCGACGAAGAAGAGTGCGTAGAGCACCAGGGGCCAGCCGACGTCGACACCGATGGAGGTAAGCCAGCTCATCCGAGCCTCCCGCGATGAAGCAGGGCCCACTCGGCGAGCATCACGAAGATGAGCGCAAGCGCGATGATCACGGCGAGCGGTGGGAGCTGACTTGCAGCGAGGAAACGTCCGCCCGTGGCGCGACCCGAGAGCGGCCCTGCGTGGCGCGACGCACTGAAGGCCTGCGCGCGATCCCCGATGCGATAGAGCCCCTGCTGCGTGATGACCGGAAGCTCGCCCGTGGCGATGGTCTCACCGTCGGGCCCAGTAATGTCCTCGCCTGCCTCGGCGACCAACGTTCCTCCCACCGGTGCAGGGATCGGATTGCGCTCAAGACGATCGGCCGTCCATCGCAGTGCATCGTGCACCAGCAGCGGGAAGGCCTCGCGCGTGACGAGGTCGGTGCCTGTCGTGTCGAAGCCAAAGCCGATCACGCGACCACGTCGCTCTTGCCGCGCAAACGCGAGCACATGCTCTCGACTTCGCACGAGCACTTGGTCTCCAGGTCGCTCTGCAAACGCGCGCGCTTGGCTCACACGCACATCATCAAAGCGCACGCTTTGAAGGGCAGGGTGCGAGGCGAGTGAGCCTGTGATGAGGGGTGCACGCAGGGCATCATCGAGCCCGAATTGCGCGCTCGCAGTCGGTGCAAAGGCGAGCACGGCGCGATGCTCCACGCCGGCAGGAAGCGAGGTGCGATGGAGCACAAGGGCGTGAAAGCGCGCGAGGCTTTGCGTCGTCTCCGCAGCGAGCTGCGCGGTCGTCATCACCACCACATCGAGGCCTGGATGCGACTGCAGCGCGGCCTCGAGATAGCGATCGCCAGCCGTCACGAGAAGCACGCGCGTCGCATCGAGTGCAGGCACCAGCGCGACGCCCTCGTCGTCATGCGTGAAGCCATCCTCGCTGCCCTCGATCGTGATGCTCTCGAGTGTTGCGTGAAGCTCGGCACCGCGGCTCGAGAAGCCTCCCGCTTGAAGCGCATGACGCTCACGTGGGGCCAAGGTCACGCGCTCATCGAGGAGCGACACATCGCCATCGACGACATGCGCACGCAGGCGCGCCTCATGCGTTGAAAAATTCTCGACCTCAAGACGCACGGCGTACTCGCCCACGGCCTCGGGGACGCGACGTGCTGCGAAGCCCACGATGCCCACCGTATCGGTGCGTGCGCCCACGGGCAGCGTCACCACGGGCGCACGGGCCGCGCCCTCGAAGGTCTGATCGGTGACGAGAAGAATCTGCCCAAGCGCGATGGCGCCATCGCTGTTGCTCGCGCCTCGAACCGCTTCCGAGCGAGCGATCACGATGGCATCCGCAAGGGCAACGGCAGCTTCGATGTCGGACGGCGCATCGTCGGTCACAAGACCGCGCAGCGCACGATCGAGATCACCGCCGTGCTCGGTCAGCGGCAAGAGCACGCTGGGCCGAACACCAGCGCGCACGATCGCCACTTCACCCGCGATGGTCGACCGCTCGACCCAACGCTCCACTTCGAGCGTTGCCTGATCGATGCGCCTTGTTCCATCACGCCCCTCGGCACCCATCGAGTGCCCTGCGTCGATCACAATGACGGTCGTTCCGCGCACGCCTGCACCAAAGCGCGGGTCACCGATCAGCGCGACCATCGCGAGCGCGCAGAGCAGCGAGACGAGCAGCGCAATGAGCGGAATGCGCAGGCTGGCGAGCAAACGTGGCTTCGCCTTTTGCGCGGCCTTCAACCAGAAGTCGACGTTCGAGACGACGATCGGACGCGGCGTGCGACGCAGCAAATAGACGCCGATCACGAGCGCGGAGACAACGCCCATGAGCGCGAGAATGAAGGGCAGTGGGAAGGCGGCGAAGGTCATCGCTCATCCCCCTTGAACGCGCGCCGGAAGGACGCATCGAGCGGCATGTCGACAGGCACATCGACCATGCGACCGCCCGTACGCCGACATGCATCGCGGCATCCATCGACGTGCTTCTTCACCTCGGCCGCATAGGCCTGAAGCAAATCTTTCGAGACGCGAAGACGCACCTTCTGGCCGCTCTCCGCATCGTGCAATTCAATCTCACCTTCGAACTTCGGCTTCTCATCCTCATCGCAGCGGATGTGCACCACACGCAGCTCATGACCGAGCGCGCCGAGCGTGCGGAAGCCCTCGGGAAAGCCCTGCAGCGTCATCAGATCCGTCACCACCACGACAAGACCGCGCTGCGGAAAACGCGTGCCCAGCGTACGGATCGCCTGCGTGAAGGAAGTCGGCCCTGCGGCCTGTGCCTCGCTCAAGAAGCGCTCGAGGTCGGGCAGATCATTCGGTGTGCGAAGGGGCTTCGCAGCGCGCTCCAAGTCTTCGCCGAAGGGCATCACCACCGCGCGGTCGAAGCGCTTCATGCCGACGTACGCGAAGGCCGCAGCGAAGCGCTTGGCGATCTCGATCTTGGGTGGCTTGCCCTGGCTCATCGAGCCCGAGAGGTCGAGCATCACGTAGATGCGCGCGTCGCGCTCTTCCTCGAATTGCCGCATGACGAGCTGGCCGTTCTTGGTGAACGCGCGCCAGTCGATGCGACGAAAGTCATCGCCAGGGATGTACGGACGGTGATCGGCGAACTCCACACCGCTTGCGAGCACAGGCGAGCGATGTCCGCCCTGCCTTCCGGCGGTGGAGCCTGGTTTCACAGCGAGCGCGAGGCGGTCGAGAATGCGCCGCGCGGTTGCGTCGAGAACGCGCATGGCCGTTCTCCTTAACGCTTGCCGGCAGGCTTCTGCTTCGTCGGGTTCGGGTCCTCTTTACGGTCGAGCTCGATCAGCGTTTGGCGAATCAAGCTATCGGTCGTCGCCTCGTCGGCGATCGCATCGAAGTTGAGCAAGATGCGATGACGCAAGCAGGGGTACGCAGCCTTCTGCACATCCTCGACCGCGACATTGAGGCGCCCATCGACGAGCGCGAAGAACTTCGCAACGGCGAGCACAGCCTGCGCGGCACGCGGACTTGCACCGGCCTTCACGTAGCGTCGATTGCATGCAGGCGCGGTCGGATGATCAGGATGCGTCGCGAAGACGAGGCGCACCGCATAGCGCGCGATGTGCTCGGCCACGGGCATCGTGCGGATCGCCTTGCCCGCAGCAATGACGGCATCGCCATCGGCAATGCGCGTGATCTCGCCCTCAAACCCCGTGGCCGTGCGTGCCACGATATCGACCATCTCGTCCTCGGTCGGGAAGCGCACAAGGAGCTTCATCAAGAAGCGATCGAGCTGTGCTTCAGGAAGCGGATACGTGCCCTCGTTGTCGATCGGGTTCTGCGTCGCGACGACGAAGAAGGGCTGCGGCAAGGAGTACGTCTTGTTGCCGAGCGAGACCTGCTTCTCCTGCATCGCTTCGAGCAACGCCGACTGCGTCTTGGGCGAGGCGCGGTTGATCTCATCGGCGAGCACGATGTTAGCGAAGAGCGGGCCCTGCTGCAGCGTCATCGTCGGCTGACCATCGGGCCCGACCTGCACGACGTAGGTGCCGAGAATGTCCGAGGGCATCAAATCCGGCGTGAACTGCACGCGCGCAAACTTGAGGTGCACCGCATCGGCCATCGTGCGAGCGAGCAGCGTCTTACCGACACCGGGCACGCCCTCCATCAACACGTGACCGCCGAGGAGCAAGCCCGCGGTGATGCACTGGACGGTCTCGTCTTGCCCCACCACGCGCTCGCCGACCTTGGCTGCAATGCGCTGACAGAGCGATCGAACGTTCTCGAAAGGATTCAAAACATTCACCTTTTGCGACTCGGCCATCATCTTCGTGCTCCTGCCCTGGGGCAACCTCGAATGCGCGGTGGCATTTGTCTTTTGATTTGATCGCGGCTTACGTCCTCGGTCCCTCCCTGCGACGTAGCTCCGCTACGCCTCAGTCGGTCCCTGCGGGCGCGCTCGCGCTGAAATCAAAATCCTTCATGCCGAATGAGTAAGTCCTTGTTCAACGTTTCAGCAGCGCGTTTGCTGCAAAAGAATTTGTCGCGCGTTCATTGCGACGAAGTGCCTGTGCCGCCTGCACCGACGCGCTCGAGATAGCGACGCACGTACGCGCGCAACGAACCGGGAACGCGACTTCCGCCGCCCACTTGTCCGCCTTGTGCGCCTGTGCCGCTCACGCTGCCGTTGCCTGCGCTTGCATTGCCGCCGTTCGCGGCATCCATGCTCGGGCCTGTGCCCGCGCGTTGTGCGCTCTCGGGCAGAAGGCCCATCGAGTCGATGTCCTCGCCCATGCCGGGCATGTGATCGGGGCTGCCGCCCGGGTCGACCTGCATGCCGCCTTGGCCTTGTGAAGCCTGGCCATCCGTCGTGACGGAACCAGAGCCACTGCCCCAGCCATCGTGCGGACGAAGCCCGTCTCCTTCACCACCACCTTGCGTCGGATCGCCAGGCCCGCCGCCTTCGCCGGGGTTGCTTCCACCGCCTTGGCCATCGAGACCACCAGGCCCTTGCCCGTGACCCGTGCCGTGTGACTGACCGCCGCCAACACCGCCGCCGGTTTGGCCTTGTCCCTGACCCTGACCTTGTCCCTGACCCTGACCTTGTCCCTGACCCTGACCCTGACCCTGACCCTGACCCTGACCCTGACCCTGACCCTGACCTTGTCCCTGACCCTGACCTTGTCCCTGACCCTGACCTTGTCCCTGACCCTGACCCTGACCTTGTCCCTGACCTTGTCCCTGACCCTGACCTTGTCCCTGACCCTGACCTTGTCCCTGACCCTGTCCTTGTCCTTGTTGGCCCTGTCCTTGTCCTTGTTGTCCCTGTCCTTGTCCTTGTTGTCCCTGTCCTTGTCCTTGTTGTCCCTGTCCTTGTCCTTGTTGTCCCTGTCCTTGTCCTTGTTGGCCCTGTCCTTGTCCTTGTTGGCCCTGTCCTTGTCCTTGTTGTCCCTGTCCTTGTCCTTGTTGGCCTTGCTGACCTTCGCCGGACTGTCCCTGCTGCCCTTCGCCGGACTGCCCCTGCTGACCTTCACCAGACTGTCCCTGCTGCCCTTCGCCGGACTGTCCCTGCTGCCCTTCGCCGGACTGCCCCTGCTGACCTTCACCAGACTGTCCCTGCTGACCTTCGCCGGACTGTCCCTGCTGCCCTTCACCGGATTCTTGTCCTTCGCCGGACTGCCCCTCTTGTCCTTCGCCGGACTGCCCTTGTTGTCCCTCGGCCTGCGCGAGCTGTTCACGCGCCGATTGGCCCGCTTGCTCCGCGACCTGATCGTGCAGCTCCTGCAAGCGATGACGTGCATCGGCGAGCTCTTGTGTCTCGCGCCCGGCCTCGTTCCTCAAGGACTGACGTGCTTGCTCGATGGCCCGATCCATCGACTCGGCATCACCCGCACGACGCGCCGCCTCGGCCTCCGCAAGGTGCTCCGCAGTCTGCGGTGTATGCGGCTCCAAGATCGATTGGGCCTGCGAGAGCGCCTCGCCGACTTCGCCGCTCGGGACACCCTCACTCGCATCCGTTCGGTCCATGGCTTGGAGGGCCCGGTCCATGCGCGCGAGCGCATCCGCGAGCTCTTGTGCGGCCTCCTCCGGACGCCCCGGATCATCCGAGGCTGCGCTCTCTGCAGCCTCTGCCGCGGCCTCGGCTTGTTGCTCACGCGCCGCCTGTTCACGCGCTGCTTCTGCCCACGTGCGCTCTTGCTCGGCCATCGCCAACGCTTCGAGCTGGGCTGCTTGCGCCTCCGCTTGAAGCTGCGCGTTCTGCACGGGATCGGCATTCGGTTGCGCAGCCGCCTCTTGCCACGCTTCACGCGCAGCCTGCGCTTCTTCCCAGGCATCACGAAGGCGATCGGACGCAAACGAAGGAGGCTCGCCATCGACGGATTGCACCGGCGGAATCTCCGCACTCGCAGCCTCACTCGGTGCGGCATCGCCTTCATTCGAAGCTGCCTCCGGTGCTGCAATGCCAAGCGCGCGCTCCAGACGCGCGGCGGCTTCTTCAAGGGCTTGTGCACGTGTATGCGCCGCCGTTGCACGCGCTCGATCGAGCTCATGCTCAAGCCGGTTGATCTCGGCATCGACGCGCTGCTCGGGGTCCTCCTCCAACGTGCGACGAAGCGCCTCGGCCTCGTTCGCAATCTCTTCCGCACTGCGCGCCTCGGGCTCTTCGCCCAGCGCGTCCTGGGCCATGCGCGTGAGCGAGGGCCAGGCGTACGCAAGTGGCAGCGTGCACGCGACGGCGAAGACACCTGCGCTCATCCAACGCGGTGATCTCGCAACCGGCCGCGGCACTCTCGGAATCGACGGAGCCTCCGCGAGGAACTCCGCCGCATGCTTCACCTGAAGTCGCTCGAGCGGCCCGGGCTCTTTCACGCGACTGAACTGAAGTGCGCTCGAGAACCTGTCTTTGCCGTCGAGCAAACGATCGAGCACACGTGCCGCGCGCACATCATCCAAGCGTCGCCCGCGAAACTGCCAAGCGCCAAACGCCGTCATCACAGTCGCTGCGACCGCACTTGCAATGCCGAGCGTCGTGGTGAGCGGCGTCGCCTGCGAGACGTAGAGCCCCAAGCCGACCGGCGCTGCCGCGAGAAGGCCGACGCCCAAGCCCGAGAAGAGCGCATCGACCGCGAGGTGCCGATGAATCTGCCCGCGGACGTTTTGCACCGCAGCGGTGATCGCGTGCGGCAAGACAAGCGGGTCACCCGATGGCTTGTTGTTGGTGTCGTTGGGCTCGCTCATAGGGGTTCTCGCTTGCTGCGTTCAGACGACTGACACCACGAAACGTTCCAACGTTGGCCACAATGTGTGTTGGGCGTGAATCTTCGCAGAATGCAGGCGCTTCATGTGCCTACGTCTCGACTTCTTGTGACGACAAAGTTCGAAACGTGAACGTGGCAGCACGACACCGTGTTCGTTTGTACGCACGTCGGCTTCTCATGCTTCCCGCCATCGAGCTTCATCGCGTTCGTCTGAGAGGCAGAAGAAGAGACGAGAAGTTGGCTGTACGCCGCGTTGGCGCTCGGTCGATGTTCCTGCGCGCGAGGGCTACGTGGTCTCGCTCGATGCGTTCTGGGTGGTTCCGTACGTCAGCCATGACGGCGCATACGGACACGTGCGGAATTACCCAGAACGATAGCGAACGGGGCCCCCTTCACGCTCGCGGTCGAGTCGCTATCGAGCATCAACGCGGCGTTCAGCCATTCCTCTCTCTCCCCTTCCGATGTCCGTGAAAGCCGCCGAAGAAGAAGGATGTCAACGCTGTTGACTTGAGCGAGAGGGCACCAGCTTCCAAGCCCAGTACGCACACGCAGCGCGACCCAGGCCTGAGAAGACGAAGAGCATCCGATAGGGGCCGAGGCCCAGCGCATCGCTCGGGAGCTCGCGCACCACCGCGCCTGCCACCATCCCGCCCAAGGCCCATGCGAGGCCCAGCGCAAGCGTCGACCACGCAAGCACAAAGGGCCTATCGCGCACCTCACCCACGCCCAGCGGATGCGCCTGCATCGCGATCGCATGACCGCCCCAGAGCACACCACTCAAGAGCGCGTCGAGCGCCATCGGCCACCAGCGCGTCTCACTTGAGTATGCCCACAGCAGCGGCATCACACCGATGCCAACGCAGCACACCGCGAGCGTGCGACTCGCCCCGTGCACATCCACGTAGCGGCCCCAATAGCGCGCCGTCAGCAGCCGCGAGAAGACGAGCAACACACCGTGACCCGCGAGCATGCGGTAGCCGCCGTGAAGCGTCTGCAGCACGTGCAGCGCGAAGAATGCCGCACCCGGGGCGACTACGATGCCCCACAAGATTTGGTAGCGCAGAAGGCGCCTCATCGCGTCGTTGCGCAGCAGTGCAAAGCCGCGCGAAAGGTCGAGATGTGTGTGCGTCTGATCGTCTGCGTGTGCGCCACTCAAGAGGGCCGTGCTCACCACACCGAGCACCACGACGATGCCTGCGATGAGCTGCATCGTGCCCATCGAAACGCGGCCATCTCCATTGGCGCCGCGATCGAGCAAGGTCGCGATCAAGCAGGCCGCGAGGAGGCCTCCCAGTGCGCCCATCCAGGTACGCCCAGCGAAGAAGCGACCACGGCTATGCGCGGGCACGGCATCGCCCATCCAGGAGCCCATCGCGTTCTGCGCAAACATCGCAAGGATGCTCGACGCGATGACGCTGAGGGCCAGCGCGGTACGGCCTTGTTGCGGCCCAAGGTGCATGCCGAGCAACACGAGCGGAAGCCACGCGAGGCGCGCACCGAGCATCGCGACAAGGGTGATCTTCTTGCGCGAGAAATGAGAGCTCGCGAGGGCCGCGGGGAGGTGCGTGGCCTGCGCTGCGGTCATGAGCGATTGGATGCTCGAGACCGTGCTCGCATCGCCGCCAAGCGCGAGGGACCAAGCCGTCAACATCGAGCCGCTCGTGAGCCAGAGGACGCACTCACTCGCCGCATTCTCCAGCGTGAACAAGCGCAGCGATGACTCGACATCGTTCGCCTTGGCGACGAGTTCACGCGCATCGCTGATGCTGTGCGACATGACCATGGCGTAGACCCGCAGCGCCTTGGCTTCAAGAAACCAACACGCGCTTGGGGTCAGGACCACGCATCGCGACCGGCTCAGAGTTTGGCGAGTGCCCGTCGAAGATGACGCACGATCGACTCGCGATCTTTCGCGCCAAGAAAGGGCTTCGGAATGTGGCGAAGGAAGAGAAGATGGTTGGGGTGCGCTGCGGGCTCGCGCGCAGTCGACGCGATGAAGTCGATGAGCGCATCCGCCCCCTCGCGGTTCCATGCCCAGAGCAACCCCTGCGGAAGCGCGAACTGAAAGTACGCATCTGTCGGCCAAGCAAGGGTGTGCGCCCGTCGGCCGACGCAGTGCGTGCACGCGAGAATGCCGACATCGCTCGCCTCGTAGCCCTGTGGCGGCTTCACCCATCGATGCAGCGCCGGGTCGTGCTCAAGGACGATCCAACCAGGCCACGCAGGGTCTGGGTCACCCGGCTTCCAATGTGTCGAGCCTTCCCAATTCGTTGCGCGCGTGGAGGGCCACAGCCGTGTGCTCCACCAGTGCCACTGCCGTTTGTCGATCAGCGCAAAGGCCTTCCGAAACTCAGCGGCCTCGTGGCACTGCGGGCAGCGAATGGTCGCGATGTGCGGGTAGGGGTTGTGTCGGTTGAGGTCGGTCATCGCTGAGCGCGAAGTCTATCTGCTTTCTTGTTCATATCGGAATCATAGCGAAATCATATGCGACAGGGAGTCGGAAGTGCCGACCGCAGACTGAGGAGCGCCGAACAAGAAATGACTGAACGCCGCGTTGATGCTTGACGCCTTCTCGACCGCGAGCGTGAACGTGGTCTCGCTCGCTATGTTGTGGGTACTTGCTCAACCGGGGCGACCGCGCCGTCATGGCTGACGTACGGGACGAGACCTCGCTCGCTCATGCTCAACCGGGCGACTGCGCCGTCATGGCTGACGTACGGAATTACCCAGAACGCATCGAGCGAGATCACCCGTCGTTCGCGCGAAAGAAGGCCGACCGAGCGCCAACGCGGCGTTCAGCCATCTTCTCCTCTCCCATCAAGTTCGAAGACGCGAGACAGCCAGTGCGAGGGCGGTGCGCCGCTGCTCGAGCTCCGCGGTGATCTCCGCACCGAACACAAAGAGCTGCGCCGCGAAGTAGAGAACGATCAACGTCCCGATGAGCGCCCCTGCGGCCCCGTATGCCGCGCCGAAATCCACGTGGAGCGTGACTGCCCGAAGGAGCACGAAGGAGACCTCCAGGATGGACGACGAGATGAGTGCGCCCTCCACGATCTCACTGCGCAAGAGCCGGCGTGGCGGAAGCACACGGAAGATGAGCGCCAGCGATGTGAAGAGAAGTGAGAACGAAAGCACGCTCGACATCACCACGAGGAGCCCTGAGTTCGCCCACGCAAAGGCGATCGGCACGACGATGCGAATGAGGAGCGACACGATGAGCAGGAGCACTGCAACGAGCGTCACCAAGAGCCCGCGAAGCTGCGTCGCGGCATAGGCCCGTATCGAGCGCAGGAATGACTGCGTCGGGATCACAGGCACCTCGAAGATCACCTTGAACGCCGTCTCCACGATGCCGACGAGCCTCGCCGAGCCGAACACAAAAAGCCCCAAGCCAAGTGCGGTTGCGGTCGTGCTCCAGTCACGCGCGTCATCGATCCAGGTGCCCACCAACGTGGCCCCGCGGTAGCCCATCACATCGCGCACGAGTGCGAGCGCCTCGGTGCGTGCGTGACCTTCTCCGACGACGAGACTGAGGCCCGCCAAGACGATCAAGAAGAGGGGTGTGAGCGAGAGCATCGTGCCGAATGCGATCCCAGCAGCGAGGCTGTCACCACCATGCCGCGTGGTGCGATCGTAGGCCGCGCCGAGGAGTTCCCACGTCCATCGCTTCGAGGTCTCAGAGCCCATAGCGGGCGCGGACAAAACGTGTTCGCGGGAGTGGTTCAAACGCAGCGGCCGCGAAGCTCGGCGGGCCGAAGTCGCCGCGCACATCGTTCGAGAAAATGTAGCCCTCTTGCGGAAGCCCGATGGGGTCGCGATCCAAGCGGCGATTGCCGTTCTCGTCGTGCATGCCCGCGAACGCAACGCGGGGTGACGCGGGCACATCGAACTCGCAGCGCGCCTCACCGTTGCGAATCGGTGCGTGGCAATCGCCCGCGGCGCGGTTCTCCTCGAGCCACCGATCCGCGGAGACGTAGAGGCCGCCGACGATCTCACCGCGATCATTTCGCAGCTGCTGAATGATGACCACGATGTGGTTCATGCGTTCCGCGCGGACCACGGGCGGGTCTTGCGCGACGAGCGAATCGGCCGGGCCAAATGCGAGTGCAAAGAGCAGTGCGCTGACGACGACTCCAAGCGTGGTGGGGACAGAGACGACGTTGCGGTTCATGCCTCCATCAATCCACATTGCGTGCCGGATAAATCCCTTGTGCAGAAAGGGAATGCGCGCGCCAGGCGGTCCGCCTTGCCTCGGGTGTGACGTCTGCGCTCAGATCAAAGGCCCACTGTGCTGTGCAAAGTCAACGGTGTTGACTTTGCACAGGAAGCCCGCATCCGACGCAGGAGGGCTGATAGGAGAGCCCTGACTCGTAGAGCTCGCCGCAGTGCACGCATGCGAGCGTGTCGCCGACGAGGAACTCGGTTGCACGCCTCAAATCCTCCCGATGCTCGTCGCGCGCGCTCGCCCACCCGGTGAACGCGATGATCGTGCGGGCGACGTAGATGGGATCCTCATCAAGCCCCCAGAGCTCGATGGAGTGGCGCCGAATCTTGACCGTGAAGCCGTCGTACGCGTCGTCCTCGCAGTCGAGCACGATCATGTCTTCGGTTTCCTCGAGCGTGACGCCTGCGATGCTCGTGTAGGGAACTGGGTCGAAGGTCTCTTCTCGCTCCGCAAAGGGGCTCGCGAGCGTCCACCAGAAGAGCACGTTGCTCTCGGGGTGACGCGCACGCGCCCAGACATACGAAGGTGCGGGCACAAACTCGGGAAGCCAATCCACGACGGGCAAATCCGCCGCGTCCTCCACCCACGACTGCGAGGGACGCTCCATCTCCCAGACATGCACCAGGAGCCCCGCGAGAGAGCGTCGCGCTTCGGCGGAGAGCCCCTCGCCGAGCGCGCTGTCGGGGAGCTTCGACCATGCCTGCACGCTCTTGCGATCGAGCACATGAAGTCCGGGAACGCGCGGCCGAAAGAGCATGCAAAGAGAGCTTACGGTTGCGGCAACGAAAAGAGCCCCGAGATTGCTCTCGAGGCTCCTCACGCATCCGGGTTGGCTCAGGCGAAGCTGGGCAAGCTCGCGAAGCGCGCGAGGTGATGCTCCTCGTCGCCAAAGAGGCTCGCGATCACATTCATGCGCTTGAAGTAGAGGCCGACATCGTGCTCGTCCGTGATGCCGATGCCGCCGTGAAGCTGCACTGCGTGTTGGACGACAAGCTTGCCCCCGAGCGAGAGCTGCGCCTTGGCGATCGAGATCGCACGCTTGCGCTCATTCAGGTCCGTTTCCGTCGCTTTCACTGCGGCGAGGATGGCCGTGCTCTTCAAGAGTTCGGTCTCGACAAACATGTCGACGCTCTTGTGTTGAAGCACCTGGAAGGTGCCAATCGCGACGCCGAACTGCTTGCGCACATTGAGGTAGTTCACCGTCATCCAGAGCACGGTGCTCGCGATGCCAACGGCCTCAGAACACGTTGCAGCCGCGGCCAAATCGAGCGCAGCCTCGATCGCCTCAAGCCCCTTGCCCTCCTCACCGAGGAGCGCGCTCGCAGGGACGGTCACGCCCTCCAAGCGAACGTTCGCAGCGCGCTGCCCGTCCATCGTCTTGATGCCCGTGAGCGTCACTCCAGCTGTGCCCTTGGGGATGGCAAAGAGCGAGATTCCCGAGGCCGTCTGTGCCGAGACGATCAGCGTGTCTGCGGCATGCCCGTTGAGCGCCCAGATCTTCTCGCCCGTCAGCGTGTACGCGCCATTCGCGAGCGTTGCTGTCGTCTTCACATGGCCCGCCTCGTAGCGGCCATTCTTCTCGGCCCATGCGAGTGCGAGGCTCGTCTTGCCGTCGATCATCGGGCCCAGGATCGCCTTCTGCTGCGCCTTGGTTCCTGCATGAAGCACGGCTCCGCCCGCGAGAATCACGGACGCAATGATCGGCTCGGGTACGAGCGTCTTGCCGAGCTCTTCGACGATGAGGCAGAGGTCGAAGAAGGTCATCCCAAGGCCGCCGATGTCTTCTGGATAGAAGAGCCCGAGCCAGCCCAGATCAGCCATCTGCTTCCACACCGAGGGCTCCCAGCCGATGGGATCATTGCCGTGATCGCTCGTTGCGCCGTGACCCGTGGAGCCGTGCGAGCGCAGCTTGCGCATGCGCGTCACCGGCGAGCTCTTGGTGAACTGCGCCGCGCTGTCCTTGAGAAGCTTCTGATCTTCGTTGAGTTCGAAATCCATGGCTCAATTCCCCAGTCCGAGAATCATCTTCGCGATGACGTTGCGTTGAATCTCATTCGAGCCGCCATAGATGGTCGTGGCGCGCAGGTAGTTGAAGCTCGATGCGACCCACTCCTCGAGTGGCGAGACGACATCGCCTTCGTTGAACCAGGCGAGGCTGTTCTGGCCCATGACTTCCATCGCAAGCTCAAACGCCTGCTGCTGAATTTCGGAGCCACGGATCTTCAAGATCGAGCTCTCGGGGCCAGGCGCATGACCGAGCTGGGCGCCTGCGAGCACGCGGTAATTCTGGATGCGAAGCGCCTCGAGCTTCACCTCCAGACGCGCGATTTTCGTCCGGAAAACAGGGTCTTCCAAGAGGGAACGCCCGCCTGCTTCGGTGGCCTGCGCGATGCGCTTCACGCGCTGAATCGCACGCGTCGAGAGACCAACGGCTCCGATCATCGTGCGCTCATGTCCGAGCAGCGCCTTGGCCATGCTCCAGCCGCCGTTGATCGGCCCCACGACGTTCTCCTTTGGAACGACCGCATTCTCAAACCACGTGTCGCAGAAGGCCGGTGTGTGACCGGTCGTGAGCATCGGCACCGCGCGGACACCCGGCGTCTTCATGTCGATGAGCAAGAACGAGATGCCTGCCTGCTTCTTGGCAGTCTGATCGGTGCGCACGAGACAGAAGATCCAGTCGGCGTATTGGCCGTAGGTCGTCCACGTCTTCTGGCCATTGACGATGAAGTTGCCCTTGCCGTCGTCGACCGCGGTCGTGCGAAGCGAGGCCAGATCGCTGCCAGCATCGGGCTCGGAGTAGCCCTGACACCAGAGCTCCTCGCCGCTCAAAATCTTCGGCAGAAAGCGCGCCTTCTGCGCGTCGTTGCCGAACTGAATGATCAGCGGGCCGACCATCGAGAGGCCGAAGGGCGAGAGCTGCGGCGCGCCTGACTTCTCAAGCTCCTCGCCGAAGATGAAGCGCTGTGCGGCATCCCATCCTGGCCCACCGACTTCCGTGGGCCAGTGCGGCGCAACGCATCCCTTTGCATGGAGAATTTTGTGCCACTCCATGATCTCATCCATCTCGAAATGGCCATCCACATCGGCCTTCTTGCGCAGATGAGGAGGCATCGCGGTCGCGATGAATTGTCGCATCTCTGCGCGAAACGCCTCTTGCTCGGGCGTGAATGAAAGATCCATCTCTTCTCCTTCAAAGCACCGCGAGGGTGCCATTCTGAGTGCCAGTCTGCGTGGGTCGAAGGTGCCAGTCTGAGTCTGCGTGACTGTCAGTCTGTTTGTCGTGACTGCCAGTCTGTGTGCCAGTCCGTGATTGGCCTACTCGTCGCCGGCCACGTCCCGAACGCCGTACTTTTTTGCGAGCTCGCGAAGGTGGAAACGCGTCAATCCGGCGGCGTTTGCACTGCGCGTGATGTTGCCGTTGTGTTTGTCCAAGAGCGCCTTGAGGTAGGCCGCCTCGAAGACGTCGAGGATGCGCTGCTTGGCTTCCTTGAAGGGCAATCCCTCGTCGACGAAGTGCTCCGCGTTGCCGCCCTGCACGATGATGGGGGGCGTCTTCTGTGAGCCAGGGAGCAAGTCGGGGACACCGAGCTCAAGGTCGTCGGCAAGGGATGCCGCGCGCTCGATCGTGTTCTTCAGCTCGCGAATGTTGCCGGGCCACGGGTAGCTCGCGAGGCGCGTCATCGCGTCGGCCTTGATCGTGAACTTCTTGTGCTCGCCGGGGAATCGCCGTGCGCTTGTGGTCTCAAGGAAGGCCTGCGCGAGGAGCGGGATGTCTTCGGGGCGCTGACGCAAGGAGGGCAGCTCCACTTGGACGACGCTCAGGCGGTAGTAGAGGTCCTCGCGGAAGGTGCCCTCATTGACCATCTGCCGAAGGTCTTTGTTCGTCGCGGCGACGACGCGCACATTGACTGGAATTTGCCTGTCACCACCGACGCGCTTGATCTCGCGGTTCTCAAGGACGCGAAGGAGCTTCGGCTGGAGCGAGAGGTCGAGCTCACCGAGCTCATCGAGAAAAATCGTCCCGCCATCGGCCTGCTCGAAGCTGCCGCGATGACGATCCGTGGCGCCTGTGAACGAGCCGCGCTCATGACCAAAGAGCGTGCTCTCGATCAGGTCTTTGGCGATGGCGCTGCAATCCTGGACGACAAGCGGCGCATCTTTCCTTCGCGATGCGCGATGCAGCGCGCGCGCGACGAGCTCTTTGCCTGTGCCCGTCTCACCACGCACGAGCACTGTCAGCTCGGTTGGAGCGACCTTCTCCAGGATCGCAAAGATCTCGCGCATGCGGACGGAGCGACCGATGAGCTCGTGGAAGCGCTCGTTGCTTGAGAGGTCGATGTCGACGCTGCCGCTCACCGTCTCAAAGCGCAGCTGCGACTGGCCGATCTTCACGACGACGCCGGGCTTGATCCACACCTCAAGCACACGCAGGTCGCCAATCAGCGTGCCGTTGCGCGAGCCCAGATCGCGCAGGAGAAAGCCATTCTCTTTCGCTACTATCTCAATATGAGTCGTGGAGACGGCTTTGTCGGTGAGCACGAGATCGCAGATCACGCTGCGGCCCACCGTCGTGCGCTCTTTCTCGATGACGAGGTCTTTGCCTTTGTCCGGCCCATCGACGACCAGGATGCGCGCCTTGCGAAGACGACGCTTGGTCGCTTGGTTGTCGACAAAGACCGTGGTCAGTGCGGGGTCAGCGTTGTCTTGGTTCATGGTGCACCCGTGGAGGCACGCGCATCGTTGCGGATGGCTTCGATGGCTTGGGCATAGTCCGGCATCGCGAACACGGCATTGCCTGCGACGACGACATCGGCGCCTGCCTCGGCGACCAGACGTGCGGTGCCGGGCTTGATGCCGCCATCGACTTCGAGATCGATGATGCGACCGGACGCGCGCTCTTCGGCGTCGATCATGGCGCGCAGGTTGGCGATCTTGGGGAGCACTTCAGGCAAGAAGGATTGGCCTCCAAAACCAGGGTTTACGCTCATCACGAGCACCAAGTCGACGAGGCCCATCACATAGCGAAGCGTGTCCTCGCTCGTGCCTGGGTTGAGCGAGACGCCTGCGCGCTTTCCGCGTGCGCGAATCGCCTGCAGCGTGCGGTGAAGGTGCGTGGTCGCTTCCACGTGGACCGTGATGATGTCCGAGCCTGCATCCGCGAAGGCATCGATGTAGCGCTCGGGCTCCACGATCATCAGGTGCACATCCAGCGGCTGCTTGGTCACCTTGCGGAGCGAGGCCACGATCGGTGGGCCCAGCGTGATGTTCGGGACAAAACGCCCATCCATCACATCGACATGGACCCAATCGCTGCCGGCGGCCTCCGCGGCGCGCACCTCATCACCGAGGCGGGTGAAATCGGCGGAGAGGATGGAAGGGGCGATGCGAAAAGGGCGTGGAGAACGAGGCACAGCCGCATCGAGCCACGGCGGGTGAAGGCGCGTCAACAGCGGTGCTCGGATCGCGGTCAGAGTTTGCGTGGGCGCCAACGGTTCTTCTTCACGCGGCGACACACACCAATTCTTGCCGAGATCACAACTAGTTCCCTATGCTGCGGCTTCTCCCTTCCACCCCTTTCGGCAATTCGCGTTTTCGCGAAGCGAAGAACTATCCCAACGCATGGCCGTCGAACAGCGATACCGCGTAACCGAACGCCTCGAAGCCGGCGGCATGGCCGAGGTTTTCCGAGGTGAGTCGGTCTCCGTTCAGGGCTTCAAAAAGCAGGTCGCGATCAAGCGCGTCTTGCCGCATTTGGGCTCGAACAAAAACTTCATCTCGATGTTCCTCGACGAGGCGCGCCTGGGCGCACGCCTTGCGCACGCGAACATCGTCACCGTCTTCGACATCGGCGCTGCGGACAACACGTTCTTCATCGTCATGGAGTTCATCGACGGCTGCAATCTGAAGGCAGTCATCGAGGAGCATCGCAATCAGGGTCGACGCATCGGGGTGAAGGA
Organism: Sandaracinaceae bacterium; assembly: GCA_044373065.1. Lineage (GTDB taxonomy): Bacteria > Myxococcota_A > Polyangia > Polyangiales > Sandaracinaceae > JAFLCL01. Next base: position 4,275 of record JBILQT010000016.1, on the reverse strand, counting down.
AGCCGTCTACATCACGATGGAGGCATGCAAGGGCCTCTCGTTCGCGCATGAAGTGCAGGACGACGACGGCAACGATCTCCACATCGTCCATCGCGATATCTCGCCGCCCAACATCCTCATCAGCAAGCGCGGTGAGGTGAAGGTCACGGACTTCGGTCTCGCGAAGGCCACGACGCAGCTTGAGAAGACCGACCCCGGCGTGGTGAAGGGCAAGTTCAGCTACCTCTCGCCCGAGGCCGCCCTCGCTCAGACGGTCGATCTGCGCACCGACATCTACGCGCTCGGCATCGTCCTCTGGGAGATGCTCGCGGGCCGCCGTCTCTACCTCGGTGAGACCGACTACCAGACCGTGAAGATGGTCCAGCAGTCGAACGTACCGAGCCTCTCGCGCATCAACCCCGAGGTTGATCCGGAGCTTGAACGCATCATCAACCAATCCCTCGAAAAGGATTTGGACAAGCGCTTCCAGAACGCGCGCGAGTTCGGCGACGCGCTCGCGCAGCACCTCTACTCACGTCAGCAGAAGGTCACGTCCTACGACGTTGCGAACCTTGTGAAGTGGGTGCTTGAGTCGAAGAAGAAGGCGAAGGCCGGACAAAAGCCCGACCAGTCGATCATCGACAGGCTCATTCAAGAGGAGCTCATCCGCTTCACCTCGCTCGACGAGCAGCCCTCGCCGACGCCACGCGACTCGGATAGCGGCTCGGCGCCGCTCGATGCGGGGCTCTTTGAGAACCCTGCGGATTGGTTCCGCGATGACAACGATGTGCAGAAGGCCATCGACACACAGGCCTCGGAGCTGAATCGCGGGCCGCACTGGGCGGAGACGGGCTCGGAGGAGGGCCTCTCGGATCTGCTTGAAGACTCGACCGAGCAATCGCTGAAAGACCCTCCGAAGGCGAAGGAGGCCCCGAAGGCCGTCGCCAAGGCAGCGCCGGTCGAGAAGGTCGAGGCGGAGAAGGCTGAGCCTCAGCCGCTCTTGAAGACGACGGCCGATGATGCCAAGGCACGTCCACAAGAGGCCGCCCCCAAGTCGAATACGGCGCTCTTTGCGATCATCGGCATCGTGCTTCTCGCGGGCGCGGGTGCCGCTGCGTACTTTGGTGGCGTCTTCGGCTGATGTAAGCGATGCGCAACCGAATGGTTGCAGATCGAACTCGATGACGAGGACGTGCAACCGAAACGTTGCGCGTCCTTTTTCTTGGTGACGCGTTCAACTCACGGTGAGTCGATGCAGCGGATGGGGCTTGGCGCGATCACATCCTCCACGCGCATGGTCGCAAAGACACCGCGTCCTGGCGTCTCGATGGTGTAGTCGCCTGCACGCAACGCGGGCGTGGTGCAGGTGATCTCGTGCGTCGTGCAGGACTCACAGACGCCCGCACAGCCGCTCATCGTGCAGGTGCAGTCCTGTAGACGAGGAGAGAGGACGATGCGCGTGCCCTCGACGCGGGCCTCGCAGCCGCCCGACCAGAGGTTGCAGTCGAGGCAGGTGCTCGTGAGCGTGATCGTCGCGCGGGCGCCGACGTCTTCGAGGGGCCGATGGCAGGCGCGCGAGAAGTCGCTGATGCCGCGAGGTGCGGTGCAGAAGTCGTCGGGCAGGTCGGAGCGCGGCGCGGGGAGGCGGTAGCAGCGCGGTCCGGCGGGTGCGGGGAGCGCGCCACCGACGTCGAGGGAGTACGTCTCAAGACCATCGACCACGAGGCGGTACTGACCGGGCGGCAGGGGCGGCACGACGCACGTTTGGTCGAAGTCGCAGGAGTCGCACTCCACCTCCTCCTCACATGATCGTGTCTCGATACGCAGGATGTCTCCGTCGACGCGCACGCTGCATGCACGCTGCGCTGCGCAGACGCAGGCCGAGCGATCGAGGATGAGCCTGCTCTCGCGCATCGGTGGGATCACGCCCATCGAGTTCAACACGCAGGCGAGAACGACCCGATCGCTAGGGTTGAACGTGCAGGTCGCATCTGTCGCAACGCTCGCGTCACGGCCCGCGTCGAGGAGGCCAGCGTCGATGCTGCCGGTGTCGATGCCAACGTCGACCCCGAGCTGGGCATCGAAGGCCACGCGCGCATCGGGTGCACTCGCCGCGCTCACGCCATGCGCCGCGTAGCAACCGGTGAGTGCACTGGAGACAGCGAGGACGCCGACGTATCGCATCATGTCTCCATCGTATCTCCATCGCATCGCAATGGTGCGTGCGTTGCGGGTGCTGAGCGGGCCCTCGCGGGTGTTGCGCCCCTCAGGCCTGACATCCTGCTTGTCCGTCGGAGCCCCCACCGGCAGGATCGCTCGGTGCTTCGGATGATCCGGTTTGTTCCTGCGTTGATGCTCTTGCCGGGGTGCGGTCTTCTCTTCGACCCGCGTCTCAAGCCGACCGACGCCGCGGTGGATGCCAGCGCAGAGGACGATGCCAGCGCGATGGATGCGTTCTTCACGCCCGATACGTTTCTTGTGCCGGACGCGTTCGCGATGCCGGACGCCTTTGCGATACCGGACGCGTTCGCGATGTCCGACACACCGATCGATGCGCCTGAGAGGGATGCTGGCTTCGACGCACCGTCCGACGTGGGCTTCGATGCACCCTCGGATGCAGGCACGGACGCACCGCCCGATGCCTACATCGACCCGTGTGAGGCCGAGCTTTGTGGAGGCGATTCGGTGTTTCGGCGCGCCGTGGCGTCTGCGATTGATGTCGATGTCTCGGAGGATGGCGAGTTCGTGATGGTGATGAGCGAGCTCTCGGGCTTGCCAAACCGCCGACGAATTACGGTGTTCAGCCATACGGCGGGTTGGGCAGAAGTCCGGCCTCCGGTCGACCTCATGCCGCTTTGTGATCTCGCCGCGATGTCGGACGACGGCACGGAAGTGTTGGCCCGATGTGGCTCGACCCTCCATGCGATCTCGGGGGGCAGCATCACCACGGTCGCGGGTGCATCCGCATCGAGCATCGTCGCGCTCGCGGCGGGCGGGACACAGTTTGCAGCCTCGATGACGAACGGTTCGGTCCGGCTGATCCGAGGCGGCGTCCTGCTCCCTCTCTTCGCCGTGCGTTGCACTTCTGCCGCCTCGTGGCGACCACCGACCTTCGCTGCAAGCAGGGCCATCGCGATGCGCGAGACGAACGAACGGGACACGTGCTCGGGGGCGATCACGGAGTTCCCATCGATCGCGCTCGCGGGTGCGACCACCGCGGCCGCGCCGATCATCACGACAACGCGCGGAACGACGTTCTCGCTTCTGACGCCCGACGCGGACTTCGCACGGGACGTTGCCTATGCCGACGGCTTCCTTGCGAGCACCTCGGTCGAAGGCGTGAAATTCGGCGAGGGGAACGTCCTCTCCGATTCGCGCACCGTGAGCGTGGGCCTGGCTTCCGTGGATCCGTCGCACGTCGCGGTCGGCTGGGTTCGCGACGTTTCCGGTGTCCGCGAAGCTTGGATCGCTCCTTGGGCACGTGCGGGTGGCTCGCCTTCCGCCGCGCGATTGCGGATTCACCCCGAACGCGACGGCGACCCTCGGGCGAACCTCCAGGAGATGCGCATCTCGGATTGCACAGGCTCGCCGCAAACACTCACGGCCGTCCTCCGAAGCAGCACCGAGGCGCGCATCTATCGCGTGCGATGCCCGCGCATCATGCCGTGATCAAGTCGGGGGCTTGAGCTTGCGCGGCGGGAGGAGGTCGGGTGCCCGGTCGATCTTCTTGGCCATGAAGATGGCGGCATCGATCTTCTGAAATGCGCGACGCTTGTAGAAGGCGAGCGCGTTGTCGTTGTTCTCGGCAACCTCGAGCACCAGGTGCGTGCAGCCGTGGAGACGCGCGAGGTGCTCCAGCTGCTCCATCATGAACGAGCCGACGCCGCGGCCTTGGTACTCAGGATGCGTCGCGAGCTCCTCGACAAAGAGCGGGCGCATATCGCGCGAGTCGAAGTAGCGCGGGTTGATCCAGTTGTCGGAGCCCGTCACCTCGTATGCGCACTCGGCGTAGCCAACGACCTCATCGCCGCCCTCGAAGACGAGCTGCTCGATGCCCTCATCGTCGTAGGTCTCCTCGAAGCGCTCTTTGCTGCGCGGCCTTTGGTATTCGACCGTCTCGCGGTTCACGTCGCGGAAGGAGAGCTTCAAGAACTCCCAGACGCGGTTGATGTCGCGTCGATGCATGCGACGCACAGTGAGGCTGCCCGAAGCGGAGGAAGCGATCTTCGTGTCGAACTCATCGCGCTTCTTCGCGGCGCGCTTTGATGCTGCCGCTTTGGTTGCAGCCTTCTTGGA
>JBILQT010000563.1:0-3013 GCA_044373065.1 Sandaracinaceae bacterium | reverse complement strand
CGCGCCGCTCGGCGGTGAGGAGGACATTCGAGGGCTTGATGTCGCGGTGGATCACGCCCGCGCGGTGCGCGACCAAGAGCCCGTCGAGGATGCGCTCGAGCCAGTGCTTGGTCTCAAGCCAGATCAGCTTGTGCGTCTCACCGAGGTAGTCGTGGAGCGAGCGGCCACTGAGGTACTCCATCACGAGGAAGGGCAGCTGCCTCCCGTGCGAGGCCATGAACTCGAGGTCGTAGAGCTGCACGATGCCCGGATGACTGAGCGCGCTGACGAGGTTGGCCTCGCGCACGAGGCGCTCACGCTGCAGCGGGTTGATGTGCGCCTCACGCGGGACCTTGATCGCAACAACGCGATCGAAGCGCATGTCGCGTGCACGATAGACGACCGCAGTGCCCCCCTCGCCAATGCACTCCATCATCTCGTAGCGGTCGTTGATGCGCTCACCCTCCAGCCAGTGCACGCGGGTTGGGACCAACGGAGTCTGGGTCTGTAGTTGAGGCACGGGACCCCATAAGCACGCAATATGCCGCGCAATTGGGTGGGGTTTCGCACAACAGAGCATCGTGTGGAGCCAACAGCCTCGGCTGAAGCCGACACTCTCGCGCTGAGTTGCCTACTCGCAAAGGGCGCGCTGCCGATGCGCAACACCGGGCGCAAGGACGAGCGGGAGGTCGACGTCCACCGTGCCATTCGTCGGTGCCGCAAAGCTGAGCGCGCGGGCCGCGCGGACAAGGCATGCGCGCAGCACACCGTCGTCCGTTGGGTCCTCCGAGATGCACGCCTCGCTCACCTCACCACGCGCACCGATGCGCATCGAGAGCACCACACGGCCTCCGAGCGCGCCGCGTCCCTCGCTTGTCCCGACGCATGTTTCTGCACGCGCGATGAGCGGCTGCACGCCCGCACGAAGCGCATCGACGGAGAGATCACCAGGTGGTTCATCGGTCGCGCTCAACGTGCAGATGGATTCACTCAGAGGCGCCTCGGTCGCTGTGCCCACCGCGGCCAAGCGCGTGCCCGAGGGCAACGCGACGGCAAGCCCCACACGCCCTGCCATCGAGGCCGGGATCGCACGCAGCACCGACGAGAGATCACCCACGCTCGTACCCGCCGTCGCCGTCACAAAGAGCAAGGTGTGGCCATCGTCGAGTGCGGCGATGGCACTCGGCTCGATCGGCTGTGCACGCCTCTGCGTTGTGCGCGCGAGAAAGAGTTCGTGACCCTGCACGATGAGCACTGCGGCCTCTGCATGATCGGCCGGCTGCGTTGTGGTGAATGCAACGAAGCCAAGCGATGCATCGGCGGCGCCGATCGTCCCGTAGCGCGTGAGCACCGCGACCGAATCTGCATGCGTGTCGAGTGAGGTCGGTGCCTCGGGAAGAGGTCGCACGGCCGCGGCAAGATCCGCCTCCAAGCGATACGAAGCGCCCACGCGCAGAAGGCATCCGGCCGTCGAATCTTGATCGCGAAGATCATCCTGACGACGTGCAGCCGCCACGAGATCCGCGAACGTCGCACTCGCTGCGAGGTCACGCGGCGAGGTCGCTACGCGCGCGGGTGTTGTCTCGTGCTGCGGTGCCCTTTGCGGCGCTTCAGGCGTCGTCTCTTGTGCGACCTCACGCGTGCCACCACCGCAGCCAAGGTGAAGGAAGAGAGCGGCAAGGAGACCGTGAGGAAGGCGCATGGATGCGAGCGTACTCACCCAGCGCCGTTCGCGCCTCAAGCTCGCAGATGACCGCCACGTTCGAAGGAGGCACACTCAGGGGCTTGAAGCGCGTACTCCTCATCGCCTCCATCGCAGCCATCGGGTGCGGCCGATCTCGCTATCGACCCGAACCCCAGGATGCGTCCGGCGCATCTGCCGATGCACCGATGGACGCACCCGACAGCGCATTCGATGACGCAGCCATCGTTGTGACCGACGCTGCAGCCGAAGCCATCGATGCTGTCGCACGCGACGCAGGCGACGATGCCGGCAACGACGCGGGCAGTGATGCAGGACGTGACGCAGGCAACGACGCAGGCAACGACGCAGGCAGTGATGCAGGCGCACCTCCATGCCTCGTCTGGGCGCACGGATGGACTGGCACGGTGTTCTCGGGGACGACGCTCGTCAGCTCCACCAACCACATCTTCTTCCACATGTTTGCGTCCGGAACTGATTTCGGGAGCGGTCCCATCACCGGCTTGAAGCTGGTTCGGTTGGATCGGAGTGGGGCCTTCCTCGATACGGCACCCAGCTCGTCGTATCGGTACTTCAACGAGTCGGGTGTTGCGTACGCGGGGTCACCGCTCCACGCGGTCAGCGAGAGCGGCAGCCCAGGTCCCGCATTGCTTGAAGTCATCGCCCTTGGAGGCGGCGCCATCCTCCACAGTGAGGGCGACGGCAACACCTCTCGACCTGAGCTGGCTTTCGTTGGGCGCCCCGTCGGCTTGATGTATCGCGTCCACACGACCGCCCGTACTGCCGTCGCGAACGACACGATCATCGCCAGCACCGCGACGACAAACGAGATCGCGATCGGCGGTTCCGGCAATCAGGATGCGAGCGAGGTCGCACTGCTCTCCGATGGAAGCTTGGTCTTCACGCTCACCTCTTCAGTCGCGCTCCCACTCGACACTGGTCTCGCTGCAGGGCCGCAATACCTCGTCTGGGCCAACAGTTCGCTTACGACACCCCTCGTGCTGGGAGTCACCCCAAGCGACGTGCAGTGGCTCGAAGGATCGAGCGCTGCGCACACCTTGGGCATCGTCATGTCGCGTGGCGTCGGCGGCTATGACGTAGGGAGCGTCGATCCAGGCGCGCGCTCCTTCACGCTCGCGCGAAGCGTGATGCCGCCTCTTGGCGCAACCTCCGTCGCCTACGCCTTGGATCAAGCGGACGGTGTCACGCGCGCCTGGGTCAGCAACGCCGGAGGCGTTTGGAACCTTCGCGTCGAGCGGCGCGAGTGGGATGGAACCCTCACCGATGACGTCACGATGCCGCTCACGGAAGCGCTCGTCGTGGAAGGCGTCA
>JBILQT010000015.1:0-51835 GCA_044373065.1 Sandaracinaceae bacterium | reverse complement strand
CAACCGCGCGAGCGCATGATGACCGACGTTCGGCTCAGCCTTCGAGAAGCGCTCCCAGCCCACCATGCTGCGGGCCCAATAGCGCGCCTGCGTTTCTACACTATGTAGATACGATTCAAATCGTATGGGATTGCGCGCGCGTCGCTTGGTCTCGGGGCCGCGGTAGTCGGGAATGCCGCTCTCGGTGCTGATGCCTGCGCCCGTGAGCACCGCGAGCTTGCGGCCTTGAAGCACTTCGATCGCCTGCGCGAGCGTGGACACTCAGGCCTTCGCGGGCGTCTCAGGCTTCGCTTCGACAGGCGGCTTGGGGCCGACCATCCAGGCAAAAATGATCGCCAGGTAGTAGAGCGCCACGAGCGGAATGAGGACGAGGAGCATCGTGCCCGCATCGCCCGAGGGCGTGAGAATCGCGGCGATGACTGCGGCGATCACGAGCCACCAGCGTCCGAAGGCAATGAGCTGCTTCCAGTTCACCAGGCCCATCGCAGAGATGAAGCCGATCACGATCGGCACCTCGAAGGTGATGCCAAGCGCGAGCAACATGCGGAGCGCGAAGTCGAGATACTCCGAGAGCATGATCGTCGGCTGGATGCGCAGATCGCCGACGGAACCGGAGAAGGAAAAGAGCGCATCGAAGGCGGGTGGAAGCACCACCGCGTAGCCGAAGAATGCGCCGCCCACGAAGAAGAGCGTGGAGAGCAGGACGAAGGGAATCGCCTTGGCGCGCTCACTTCGATAGAGGCCGGGCGCGATGAACATCCACGCCTGGTAGAAGGCCCAGGGGCTGCCGAAGATGCCGCCACAGATGATCGCAATCATCATGTAGTTGACGAACATGTCGGCGGGGTTGGCGAAGTGGAGCGTGGGCTCGCCGATGCCGAGTGCGCGGTACGCACCGATATAGGGTGCGGCGAGGAAGCTCAGGATCTGCTCGCGGAATGTCCACGCGATGGCGATGCCGGGACCGAAACCCCAGAGCGAGCGAACCAGGCGCGTTCGCAGCTCGCGGAGATGGTCCATGAAGGACATCTCGATGTCGTCTTCAGGGTCGACCTCGCTTGGGTCGACCTTCTTGTCCTTCGAGGGGGCGCTCACTCGATCACCCCGGCCTTGGCCTTCACTGCCGCGAGCAAATCAAGAGGTGAGCCTCCGAGCTTGGCGTCGATACGCGCTTGGCGCGCACGGGCTTCTTCCTCGGACATCGGTGTGTCGCGCAGACGGGCCTCGACCACATCGACGCCGAGCGCGGGCATCTCAAGATCGCGCTCTTTGCCGTTCAGGCCCTTCGTCGGCGGCGCTGCGCGACCTTTGGTCGATGCGGGCACGGTGGCGCCAAGCATCGCGTGGCCTGGGTCGACCGCGTTGGTCTTGATCGACTGCGTGTTCGCACCAGGTGCGCTCGTCACCGCCTCAACCGCCTTCGCCTCGGGTGCGACCTCGGGCGATGAGACCTGCGTCGCGGGAATCGACTCTGGCGTCGCGCCTGCAACGGGCGTCGCCACGGGCGGTTTTGCAATCGGCGGCTTGGGCTGCGCCATCAGCGCGAGCTTCTGCTTTCGGAAGTCTGCGAGCTCGCGCAGCTCCTCATCGCGCAAGAGGTCGTCGATGCCCGTCGAAGCACGCAGGTCTTCCGCAGTCCGTCGGAACTGCCGATAGAACTTCGCGACCTGTTTGATCATCGCTGGAAGGCGGTCAGGACCGACGGCGACCAGGATGAGCACCGCGATCACCAACATCTCCCAGAAGCCTATTCCGAGCATGTGAGAGCCGGTGTAGCAGAAGGAGCGCGCGACCAAAAGCACCAACGCCCGCCCCCTCGCCATTCGGCGCCTCTGGGCGCGCCTTTGTGCGACTGCTCGAAAGTGGCGAAGCCAGCGCATCTCCGGCCATCGTCCGCGTCATGCGTGCATCTCTCGCGTTCTCGATCGCGTTCTCGTCCTCTCTCGCGCTCACCCAACTGGCCTGTGGTGGCAGTGCGCCACCGGTGCAAACGCCACCTGTACAGGCGCGCTTTGAGCCGCCTCCGCCAACCGTCTCCAGCCCGAGCACGATTCGTCGCGCAGAGCTCGAGGTCGTCCTGGGCCAAGGCCTCGGCGCGTTTCTCTCGCGCGTCGCTGTGGAGCCTGATGTGCGCGAGGGGCATTTCGTTGGCTTCCGGCTGACAGAGCTGCGCGACACCGAGCTTTTTGCAGGCGTTGATCTGCAGCCAGGTGACACGATTGTCTCCGTGAATGGCATGGCGATCGAGCGTCCAGAGCAGGCATATGAGGCGTGGTCCTCGTTGCGGGTCGCAAGCGAGCTCACCGTCGATGTGATGCGCGCAGCAGAGTCGCGCCGCCTTCGCTACCCGATCACCGACTGAAGTGCGTCGGTGGTTTCATGTAGTCTTTGGGGGCTTTGGCTTACAGGAGGATCGAATGATGGCTTGGACTCGATACGAACGAATTCGCTACGCATGGCTGGTGCTCGCAGCTGCCCTTGTGTGGAGCACGACCTGCAACCTGGAGGTTGCACATGCGCAAAGGACACGCTCCTCGCTTGAGCAGGCGCGCACGCGGATGGAGCAAGGCCAGGCGTACTTCCTTCAAGGCCGCTTTGGTGAATCGGCTGCGGAGTTCGAAGCCGCGTTCGGGATTCAGCCCTTTCCCGCCTTCCTCTACAACGCAGGCCTCGCCTATGAGAATGGCGGCGAGCTCGGGCGTGCCGCGGAGTTCTACGTTCGCTTCGTCGGTGTGGAGACCAACGAGGCGCAGCGCGCCGAAGCGCAGACACGCATCGAGGGCTTGCGCATCCGCATTGAAGCCAGGCGCTTGGAGCTAGAGAGTCAGCGGCAGGCACGTGAGCAGCAGGTCGCCGCGGGCGAGACGCCGACTCCAGTCGAGGCGGAAGAACCCGAGGCCATCTCCGCACCCCCGACCCAGGCCGCCGTACAAGAGCTCCTCTCGCTTGTCGCTGTCGAGACTGAGCCCGCTGGCGCCACCGTGACGATTTCCCTCGCAGGCAACGTCGTGGCGACCGGGCCCTCACCGCTCGCGCAAACACTCGACCCAGCGACCTATCGCATCGTGATCGAGCACCCTGACTACAACCGCTTCGAGCACGACTTTGAAGTGCAGCCGGGTGTGCTCAATCGGCTCTTCTTGAACCTCAGCCAGGGTGAGTTTCTCGGCTATCTCCGCGTGACTTCGACGCCTCCAGGCGCGCAGATCTACATCGATGATCGCGAGCAAGGTTCGCGCGGACAGACGCCCTTTGAGACGCCGATCACCGCAGGCCACCACCACATGTGGGTCGAGCGCCCAGGCTACGGGCCGCAAGAGCGTGACTTCGACATTGTCGTCGCAGAGCAGGTCAACCTCGAGGTGCCCCTCGAGCGCGTGAATTTCGGCCGCATTCGCGTCGTCGGCAATGTGCGGGGCGCGCTTGTCTATGTGGACGATGTGCAGGTTGGCGCTGTGCCCTGGGAGGGCCAGGTTGCGGCGGGTGAGAGGCGCGTGCGCGTCCGTGCCAACGACATGAAAGATTGGACGGGGATCGTCGATGTTGCCCGCGGTCAGCTGCGTCCGATTCGTGTGCGCTTGAGGCCTGCGATGGGGCGCTCGGCCGCAGTGCTCTCGGGCGTCTTCGGTGCGCTCTTCTTGGGCGGGGCCATTGCGACCAACGTGCTCTCCAACGACATGTTTTCCCAGCTCGCACGTGAGCGCGACGCGGGAACGCTCTTGCTCGGTGACGCACGGATTGACCAGGCCAACTACCTCTCGATCGGCAGCCTCGCGGGCTACAGCGTCGCAGGCCTCCTGGGCGCGCTCTGCCTCTTCTACGCGGTCTACGACGACAAGCCGAGCTCGGAGGCAAGCGTGCTTGCCCCACGTGACTGGGCGCTTCTTCCCACCTTCTCGCCAACCGGTGATTCATTCGGCCTGAGCGCCGTGGGGGTCTTCTGATGCGTACTTCAACGAAACAGTTCGCCCTCGCGACCACTGTGCTTGGCATCGCCTCGGTTGTCGGGTGCCTGCACCTGCCCGATGAGTTCGACACGTTGGAAGAAAACGCCTCGGTCTGGTCGGTGAAGCCGAGCACGCCTGGGCCTGGGTTCGGCGAGATTTTGCTTGGCTACGAGACCCCAAGCGACTCATCGCCAGCGCGTGGTACGCGCGTCTTTGTTGGCGGTGCCGCGGCAAGCCCATCGGTCGCGTCGTTTGCGGTGTTTGCGATCACGGATGAAGCCCGCGCGGTCGGCGCGCCCATCGCACGCGATGCAACGCTCACGGCTCAGTTTCGCGAGAACCTCGTGACGAGCCCCATCATCAGGGGATGCACCGACTTCGATCGCGAGGATGATGGACGCCTCCGCTGTGGTCCTGGGCCGCGGGCTGCGGCCGCCGTTCCAGTGATGCGCACAGCAGACTCAAACTTCCTCGGCTGCGTTCTCACCACGACCGGCGAGGCACTTCGCACCGCAGGTTCAGCGACCCCCCAAGAGGGCTTCCAAGTGCAATGTGAGGTTGGCACTGGCACACGCTCGGTGAACTTCCTCCTCGCACCCGGGATGGGATGGGGAGCGTCGGCCGCTGGCATCCCGCTGGTGCACGACATGGGCGTTGCGGTGTTGGGTGCGCCGCTGACCCGCGAGCGACAAGGCGCTCTCTTTGTGCTTCGACACATTCGCGATGCGGGCGCCGGGCCCACGACTCCCTACGCGGGCCAGGCCGCTGCAGATGGCACTTTGAAAGACGAGCTCGTCATCGCTGGGCTCACCCTTCAAAGCGGCGATCGCTTGGGCGACTCGCTTGCGGTGGTGCGTCCGCGTACGAGCTCCACCGCAGCGCCGTTTCGGCTCGCGGCAGCGTTTGGTTCTGGAAGCAATCGTCGTGTTGTCGTCGCCGACGTCGCCTGGAATGCAGCCGATCGCACCAGCAGCGCGCAGGTCGTCGGTTGCTTGAGCGGCCCAGGTGCAAGCTTCGGATCACAGCTCGCGTTTGGCGATTTTGATGGTGACGGGGTGGCCGATCTCGCAGTGGGCAATGTCGATCGCAGCGTCGTCGAAGGTGAATCCGTCGTTGCAATCTTTGATGGCGAGACGGCCTTCAACACACGCACCTGTGGCAGCACGGGGAGCACAGCAAGCGCGGTTCAAACCATCGGCTGCACACCGCAAGTCGCACCGAATACGATCGTCGACTGCGCCAACAGCCAGTTTGGCTACTCCATTGCTGCAGGCGACCTGAACGGCGACGGGATCGATGATCTTGTCGTGGGCGCGCCCGCGGCCGATTCGGATGGCCACGTCGATGGCGGTGTGGTGCAGACGATTCCGGGCAGCAACACCCTCGCGGCCTTCGGAAGCGCTCCACGAGGTTCACTTACACTGCGCGACTCGACGATCGAATCCCGCTTCGGCATCGCCGTCACGACCATCCCAAGCGCCGTAACGCTCGAGGGAACAACACGCCGCGTGCGCTCCGACATCGCCGCATCACGCGTGACCCAGCAGGCCACCTACGTCTTCCTCTGCTCCGGGATTGCGGGCGACTCACCCAGCAGCCTCGATGACGTGGCTGGCGCGCGTGTGCGCTTCGGCTGCGGACTCATCCAAGACCACGCGACAAGTGACCCCGTAGGCAGGCCCGCGGGCACCACGAGCAACCTCGACCCGGCGCTCGCACCGTAAGGTCAACCAAGAGAGCCCGACACGACGAGTCCGAAGAGAAGAGCGACCCAAACAAGGTCGCTCTTTTTTTGTACGCGGAGACTTGCGCCGCACATTTCCGAATGATTTCAATCATACGGATACAGTTCGCGGACAGCGCATGACGGAACGAAAAAGAGCGACCCAACTGGGCCGCTCTTTTCGCGCGACTTTCAACGCGAGGTGAAACCGATCAGTTCCGCGTCGTCACGTCCATCGACCAGCCCGTGAGGCTGCCCGTGTCGCTCGCGGCGCGGTCGCTGACCGTCAGGCGCCAGGTTCCGGCAACTGGCTGGTCGACGAAGTTGGGCACGGTGAAGGTGCGCACGAAGTTCATGTCGGTTGTGTCCTGGCGGTCGAAGAGCACGACCTCCGTGCCGCCCACGCGGCGGAGCGCGATGCGCAAATCAGCCGGGAAAGCGTGCGTCGCGCGAACCGTCACCGACATCTGCGAGATCGTGCCCGTATCCGTGACCGCGATGTCGCTCGAGACGCCCGTGGTTCGGTTGTCCGGAATCGCACGCGTCATCGTGTTCGCGTACATGCGCGTCGTCTCCATGGTGCCGCCGCCGCCGCCGCACGAAGCGCCCATGCAGCGCGTAATGCGAACGCCCCACGTATTGAGCGTGCCCGTGTCGGTGCGCGAGGTGTCGACCACGCGCAGACGCCAGACACCCATCGCCTCGGTGCCGTTGAAGTCGGCGAGCGAGAATGCCTCCATGATGTTGTCCGCGCCGCCGCCCTGACGGTCGACCAGCGTGACCGTGCGGCCGCCATGCTCAAGCGTGAGCTTGAGGTCGCCGCGGTAGGTGTGCGTGATGCCGACATCGACAGCGAGCGAGGCGATCTGGCCAGGCTCGGTGATGTTGATCTCGCTGACCACGCCCGTCGTGTTGTTGTCGGGGATCGCCGCGTTCGGCGTGGCCGTCGTTCCGCCCATCACGGGGGGCATCATGCAGGCCGCGTTCGTTGCGCAGTCGGTGTCCATGCAGTCGGTGCGGCTGTCGCGGTCGTTGTCGACCATGTCGTTGCAGACTTCCGAGCGCGTGATGCGGGGCAACGCCGAGACATGCGCCGCCATGAACTCCTCGACGTAGCGCATCGAGATCCAGCCGTAGCCCGTTGGGTGCACGGTCGTGTTTGGCACCTGCTCCGCGCCAAAGCGCGTTGCGCCCCAGGAGTTCTTGAAGAGGAAGAAGCCCGTCTCCATGACAGGGCGACCCATCGCGTCGACCTCAGGCTGACCCTGCGCGTTGATGCGCTGCACGCTCATGTTGTTGTCGAAGCCGACAAGCAGGACGCCGTGACCGGCGCGACGCATGAGGCTGTCTGCGCGGTCTTCCGCGTTCGGATACTGGATGATGCCGCGACGGCTGTTCTCAGACGACGTTGGAAGCATCGAGCCGCCGTGGTTCCACGCCTGGTAGAAGAACGTGCCCGAGATCACCACCGGAAGGCGGTTGTTGACCATGTAGCTTGAGATGCCGGCGCGCGTGGAGGCGATGGCACGCTGACTCGGGAGGAACGCGCGGGGCGCAGCGAGGGCCTCTGCAGGAGGCTGACCATTTGTGTGGCACTGCACCGGGCGCATCGCCTCAGGCATCGCGCAGCCTGGGTCATTCGATGCTGTCCAGGCGCTCGTCTGGTAGGGCCAGGCGCTCTCGGCAACGGTACCGAAGCGAACGATCGCCGCGAGGTTTGCCTCGTTGTTCGAGCCACCGCTGGTGAGGAAGCGACGCCCCTCGACCTTGCTCGACCACTGAAGGAACTGCTCCGAGAAATCGGGGGTCGGCGTGCTGCCCTCGCGGATGTAGATCGACTCCATCAACGCGGTCGTCGAGAAGATCGTGCACACGCCACGGCTCGCCTGATTGCGCACGGGCGACTGAATCTCGAGGAGATCGTACGCAGCCGGCAATCGCTCATCGGCCTTCGCCTCGTCCGCTGCACCTTCGACACGATCGAGAAGAATCTCGTCGAGTGCCGAAACAGGCGCCTCTTCGAACGTCATCGGGTCATCGCCGGTCGTCGTCTGACAGCCTGCAAGCGCGACGCTTGCGACACCGAGAATGCATGCACTGGAGAGCCACTTCGAAACGCGGGGTGAGGTCATGGAGGGAGGGTAACGCAGGACACATGCCAGGCGTCATTTCTCGTTTTCGCCTCCGATCATTTGCGAAATGAAGGGGCTTTGAGCCCCTGGCCACACGACTGGCCGGTCTGCCGAAGCGCCAGCACCTTGCCTTTGTCGACGCGCTTGCCGGACCATCCAAGCGATGAAACCGCTGCTTCACACTGGCCCCTCGATCCGTGTGCAGGGCACGGCCCCTCATGCACGCACGCTCGGCGAGATGTTTCGTCTCCGTGTCGCACGCAGCGCGAGCATGCCCGCGTTCTTCGAGAAGAGACGCGCAGGCGGCGTGTTTGAGAGGATGCTCTGGAGCGAGGCCTATGAGCGCGCGCGGGAGATCGCATGCGGCCTTCTTCGCCAGGGCAACGTCAGAGGTCTCCAAGGTCGCGTGGCGATCTGTGGGCCGACAAAGATCGATTGGGCACTCTACGATCTCGGTGCGCAGCTCGCGGGGATGGTGAGCTTCGGCATCTATCCCAAACAGACGACCGCGCAGGTTCGCTACCTTCTTGAGGATGCGCAGGCGACGCATGTCTTTGTCGATGAGTCGCACGAGATCGAGACCGTGCTTGAGGCCGCAAAAGGTCTCGCGTGTGTCCGTTACATCGTCCCTTGGAAGCACGCCGACTATGAGCGCACCAAAGCGCGCGATCCGCGTGTGACCTCGCCCCACGTCTACGCCGAGGCCTCCCTGAGCGATGCGGAGGTGAGCGACATTGCCTCGCGCATCTCGCCCTCGGAGACGGCCATCCTCGTCTACACGTCTGGCACCACAGGCCCTCCGAAGGGCGCGATGATCGCGCACCAAAACATCCTCTCGCTGCTCGCCTCGTCGGATGAAGGGCTTGGGTTTTTGGTCAGCGATATCTCGCTGAACTTCCTCCCGATGGCGCACTCGGCCGAGCGCATTCTTGGCTTCTACGGACGCGTGCACGCCGGCGTCCCAGGCGCATACGCAGAGAGCACCGCCACCGTGCTCGATGACTTGCGCACCGTGCGCCCAACGCTCTTTGGCAGCGTGCCGCGCATCTTCGAGAAGGCCCACGCACGCATCTACAGCGAGGTCGAGAAGCAGCCCAAAGCGCTTCAGCGCATCTTTCATGCGGGCGTCGAAGCGGGCGTTCTGCGCATGCGATTGCAGATGGAGAAGAGGCCCATCCCCGCCTCCCTTGAGGCGAAGTGGCTCCTCGCAGACCGCCTCATTTTCAAGCGAATTCGAGACGTTTTCGGAGGCCGCATCCGCAGCATGGCCACGGGCGCGGCGCCCACCGCATTGAGCATCCTTGAGTTCTTCTGGGCGGCCGGGCTGCCCGTGTACGAGGCCTACGGCATGACGGAGTCGACCGTCATCACACATGCGAACAGGCCGGGCGCGACACGCCTTGGAACGGTCGGCCGATGCATCGCGCCGATGGAGACGAAGATCGCGAGCGACGGTGAAGTGCTCGTGCGCGGGCCCTTTGTGTTTCAGGGCTATCTCAATCGTCCTGAGGCCACAGCCGAGGCGAAGGAGGGAGGCTGGCTGCACACAGGCGACGTCGGCAGCATCGACAAGGACGGGTACCTCCGCATCACGGATCGCAAGAAGCATCTGATCATCACGGCCGGTGGAAAGAACATCGCGCCCGCCAACATCGAGAAGGCAATCAAAGAAGAAGACGCGCTCATCAGCCACGTGCTCGCGCATGGCGACAAGCGCCCCTTCATCACCGCCGTGATCGCGCCAAGCCCGCTGGAGACGCTCGACTGGGGCATCTCGCGCGGCCTCTGTACCAAGGCGATCCTTGCGGAGCGCACCCGCGAGCTGATGCAGAACCCGACCTCGCGCACACCAGAGCTCGCACAGGCGATGGCGCCCATCGTCCTCCATCCGGAGTTTCAAGAGCGGCTCCGCTCGGCCGTAAGGCGGGGCAACGAGAAGCTCGCGCAGGTAGAGCGCGTGCAGCGCTTTTTCATCCTCGAGCGCGACTTCAGTCAGGAGGCCGAGGAGCTCACACCGACGATGAAGGTGAAGCGCAAAGAGGTGGAGAAGCGCTACGCCGAGCAGCTCGCCAAGCTCTACGAGGACCGGCGCTTTGGCTTTGACGTGTAGCGCTCACACGCGCCGCTTGGTCTTCTTCGCTGCGGGCGCGCCACCACCCTCAAGGTGCGTCTGCAAGAGCTCCGCGAGCCATCCTCGAAAGCGCGCGCTCTCCTCACGCTGCTTCGATTCGGACGCACCATTCGCGCGCATGGCCGGGCCCACGATGGCATCGCCAAAGAGGACGAGCGCGGCCATCAAGATGACGAAGTAGGTGTCCTCAAACGCCGGTGTCGCATCCCCTCGACGCAGTGTTCGCAGTTGATGTGCTGCCGTCGCGATCGCGTGAAGACTCTCCGCGCCGCGGGCATCGGGTGGATAGCCAGAGAGCGCGAGCCACGCCGTCACGCGCGCATGCCCACCCTCACCCAGCACGCGCGCTGCCGCGTGAAGCATGCCTTCGATGGACGTCTCGCCTTCTGCGCCCTTCTGGATCTCACGCACGAGATCCTCGTGGAGGCCCGCAACACTGCGATGAACGACGGCCGCAATGAGCCCTTCGCGCGTGCCGAAATGATGAAGCACCGTGGGGTGCGAGACGCCGACCTCATGCGCGACGTCTTGCAAGCGAATGCCCGCCGGGCCGACCTCGACCATCGCGTGTTCCGCCGCATCGAGAATGGCAGCGCGTGCATCTTCCGCACTGCGTCGAACCCGCTTTGTCGGCGCCTTCTTCGGAACAACCTGCTGGTTTCCTTTTCGGGAAAGGGCTTTGGCCATGCGCGCACCCTACCTCGTTCGCACTATTGACAACAATGTACATAGCGCACATCTTCTACTTACAACCTTGTAGATAGAAGACTGTCGACCACGGAGACGCCATGACCTACGCATCCACGAGCCAGCTTCCCTCGCCCGCCCCTTTCGACTTTCCGCGCGCGCTGCGTGCGCTCGCTGCGCTCAACCAAGACCCCGATGAGACCTCGCATGTCTTCACGATCATCGAGTCTCTCTCGGGCTCGGCGCGTCCCTACCTCGTCTCGCTCTTTCGCCAGACCGAAGAAGGCCGTGGGTTGCTCTCGACGCGGCCTGCCATCGTGAAGGTATTGGCCGATCGCGACGCGCTTCGCGCAATGCCCGCGGGCTCTCTCGCGCATGCCTACCTGCGCTTTGTGGAGAGCGAGGGCATCACGGCCGATGGCCTTGTGGCTGCAAGCGATGCGAGCGCAGCGCGGATGCATGAGGCGGGCTCGGAGCTTGAGTTCGCATCGAACCGAATGCGCGACACGCACGACCTCTGGCACACCCTCACGGGCTTCAAGGGGGACATCCTCGGCGAGGCCGCGCTGCTCGCATTCACGGCGCCGCAGACACGCAACCCAGGCATCGCGGTCATCGCACTCCTTGGCTTCTCACGTGTGCGTCAGCCCAAGGCTTGGAAGCTGATGGTGCATGGCCTCAAGAACGGCCTTCGCGCACATCCGCTTGCAGCCATCGCTTGGGAGGACCTCTTGCCGCTGCCGATCGAGGAAGTGCGTGCACGCCTTGGTGTGGTGTGTGCGCCAACCTACGCGCCGCTTCGCAGTGAGCAACTCCGCGCGGAAGGTGTGCTGCCACCGAGGCCCGTGATGGCCACAGCGTGAGTTGTGCGCGTGCGCTCCGATCCCGCACGATAGGGGATGCGCGCTTCGCTACAACGCTCCGGACAACAGGCCCTTCTCGCTGTCGCGACGGCCATCCTGAGTGCGTGTGGCGCGACCGTGAACGCACCGACGATCGAGCCGCTCGAATGGGTGGAGCTACGAACCGGAGGCGCCGAGGCGAGTGACACGCTGCCGCTGATCATCGCGCTGCATGGTCGCGGCGATCATCCCGAGGGCTTCGCGCGCACCTTCGAGGGCTTCGAGACCAGAGCACGCATCGCGCTCATTCGCGCGCCCATTCCGGAAGGCGAGCACTTCGCGTGGTTCACGTTTCGTCGCACGCAGACATGGCGCCATGTGGCCGAAGATCTGGATGTCGTGTCCGATCGCGTGGCGCACACCGCGGAGCTCATCGCGCGCGAACGCGCGACGCGTGGAAGGCCCATCGCGCTGGGATTCTCGCAGGGCGGCAACCTCATCTACACGCTCGCGCTGCGTCATCCTGCGCGCTTCTCCGCGCTCTTCCCCGTGTCGTCGGGCTTTGTGCAAGAGGCGCTTGCCTGGGAGCAATTCGATGTGCCGCAGACGCCGCCCATCGTCGCATTTCACGGCACGTCGGATGAGGTGATCCCGATCGGCGTGGAGCGTGACTCGATCCGCATGCTTCAAGGGCTCGGCATTCGTGCAGAGCTACACGAGCACGAGGCGCCACACTGGATCGTCCCCACGATGCGCAGCGATCTTCACCGCGCGCTGGGCGAGGCCATCTCAAGAATTGATCTGCAACCTTAAGGTTGCGCATCCGCGCAGTGCGCTCGACGTACGTCCCTGCTCACTCGTCAAGTAAGTTGACGAAACCCATGAATTCATGCGCAAGGTGCGCCCACCATGCCGCCTGATTCCACGTGGACGACTCCTGCGCTCGGCGTTCTCGCCGTGCTCGCGGTGGCGCTCGTTCTCTTGGGCGCGGTCGTGCCGCTGTTGCCTGGGCGCAAGAAGCATCGCGCCGTACACGCCAAGGTGAGTGCCGAGGTCTCGAAGGGGACAGACACCTCGCTCTCGAAGATCGAGCGGGCGCGCGCGTTTGTGCGTGCAGGTGAAGAGGCCCTTCAAGGTTTGAAGAAGCCAAGCTTGGCAGCGCGCTACGCCAAGTACGCGCACGACCTCGCTCCCGCCGATGAGGCGGTGACGGCATTCATGATCGAGGCGATGCGCGCATCGAAGCGCTGGGTTCATCTCGAGCGCGGGCTCTGGCAGACCCTCGACGCAGCCCGCGAGGCCAAGTCAGAGGCTGCGTTCGCTCAGGCGCATGCGGCGTTGATCGCGCTCTACGAGGGCGAGCTGAAGCGACCTGAGCGTGCGCGCGTGCTGCGGCTCATCACCTTGCGGAAGGTCGCATGAATCACCGTCCGGCCCGCGCGTCGTACGTTCACGTGACGCCCTTCAAGAAGATGCTCATGGCTGCGGGTGCCCTTGGCGCGCTCCTCCTCTGCATCGGCATGCTGAGCACGGCACATGCGGAGGGGGGCGGCTTCTCCTCAGCAGACCGAGCCTCGCTTGCCCAAGGCAACCTCGTCTCACGTCCAAGCATCCAAACGCTGGAGGGCGCGGAGTGGCTTGGCGGTACGAGCTTTCGGGTGATCGACCGACCGATGACCGAGGTCTGGGCGGCGCTTGGCAACGTTGCGACCTACCCCTACATGCTTCCTGCGACCGAAGAGGCGCGGCTTGAGCATGTCGAATCGGGAGCGCGCATCGTGCGCGTGCGGCAGTCGAGCATGGGCGTGGATGCGCGCTACTCGCTGCGCATGACGAGCGACGCGAACACCCACGAGATTCGCTTCGAGCTCGATCGACGAAGGCCTCATGACATCGAGGGCGCGCGCGGCTTCATCGAGGTGCGTCCCTTCCCCGGCGATCCAGCGCGAACGCTGGTGACCTGGGCCGTCCGTGTGCGCCTGCCGGACGCGATCGCGACGGTGTTCCGCGACACCATTCAGGTCTGGCTGATGCGCGTTCCTTCGACGTTGAAGGAATACCTCGAGGCGCTCTGAAGTGTTTCGCGGCGAAGCGATTTCGTCCTGTTGATATCGTATTTCAACACGACACCAACAGGACGAATACGTAGAGGTTCAGCGACCGCCGTGACAGGGCGTGTCTTGCGCGCTCGCCGCGTTGTCGCAGCCGTTGCAGCAGCAATCGCCGGTCGCCATCTTCACGCCGAAGAGCGCGGTGCCGGTCATCATGGCGCCCACACCGATCGCGATGAAGCGACCGCGGGGCGAGAGGGCTTGCCAGCGAAGGCGAGCGGCGTGGGTTGCGAGACCAAGGATGCTCTGTGGACGTTCCATACGAGAAGGCTACGGCAACTCGCCAGAAGTTGCTCGTTACGTGATGTTGCGTCGCACTGCATCGGGCCTTCGACCTCAGCGCACGGAGTACACGAAGCTCGCCTGTGGGAAGCCTCGGTAGCGCTCGACGATCGTTGCGTGCGGCACGCGCGTTCCATCGACGTAGCGGGTCGCGAGCGCCTCTGCAGCGGCACGATCGCCCGTTGCCTTGATGCGCATCACCTCGGTCATCAGCGCGCGGCAGGCGGCGGGGAGAAGCTCGAAGTGAATCGTGAAGGCGCCTTGGTGCGCGCCATCGGCGGCCATCACCGGATGCGTGCCTGCGGCATCGACTGCGTTCTCGTCCCAGGTGATCGCGCCCTGATCGAGCAAGAAGCCGATCTGCACCGCAGCCAGCTGGCTATAGGCTTTTCGCTGACCTGTGGGCGTGTACATGCCGCGCGAGATGTGGCCGAACGTCCAGACGATCGAGTCGAGGTAGACCTCGCGCACCTGCTGCTCATTGAGGACGCCGCGCTCACGCAGCATGTCGATGAAGAAGAGCGCGCCCGATTGCGCCTTGAGCTCCTCGAGCATCGAGGCGAGTGAGCCACCGAAGGCCTCGTCATCGGTCTGACCATTCACGCGGTACTCGTGCGAGGGGCCAAGGTTGTGACTCGCCTCGTGGAGGATCGTGGAGAGCAAGCCTGCGGTCTGATCCTCGGTGTAGATCGCCATCGCCTCGCTTGTGAGGAGCGAGCTTGCTTGCGCACGACGGCGCGCGCGGCTGTCGGCATCCGTGTAGAGGTTGCTCATCGCGACGGTGCGACCACGGCCGTCATCGGAGACGGGGCCCCAGTTCGGAAGGCTCTGTCCAATCGTTGCGCCAAAGGCATCGCGGTCGTCGCCCGCGTTCACCGTGATGTCGATGAAGTCGGGCAAGGTGAAGCTCACCTCGCGCGCCGTGTAGGCCTGTGGAACGAGCGCAGCGAGCGCGTTTTCCATGTCGCTGCGGAGCGGCGTGAGGCGGTCTTGCCAGACGAGCGATCCCTGGTTGATGCGCGCGAAGGTGAGGTGAAAACCGGCCTTCTGGCTGCAGGGCTCCCAATACGTTTCGTCGGGGCCAACACGCACATACCACTGTGAATTACGGGCGTTCATGCGCGACCACGCCTCATCCGCGGGCGCCCAATCGTTCGTCTCAAAGCTCGTCGCCGCGGCACGCAGATACGTCACGAGCGCGGCCTCATTCGGGTCGGTCATCGCATCGGCGGCCGCACGAAGCTCGACTGCGATCGGCTGCATCAGATCGGCAAACGCCTCGGAGTAAGGGACGGCGCTGAGCGTGCCTTCGGTCTCGCGCACGACGGTGAAGTGACCGAGCAACGCAGAGGCATCGGGGCGCGCTTCGAGCTGCGCGCAGAACGCGTTGTCTGCGTCTTGAAGGCTCGCGGGATAGACGCCGACAGGCTGCCTCGGTGCACCTTCGAGAGGCGAGCATGCGGCCTCGCGCTCGGTCGTGGAGCCAAGACAACGCGCGCCCCAGTTGCGACGAAAGAGGCTCGCACTCGCGGTGTCCGCTGCGTCCACTTGGCCCTGCAGCGCATCCATGCCGATCTGCATTGCATAGAGCTGATCAACCAAGCGCGCGACGTTGAGCATGCGGGTGGCGAAGTGGCGATGCGCCTCGGGCAGTGTGCTGAGGTCTGTCTCGACGATCGTGGGCGCCGTGTGATCGAGCTCGGCGAGGACGAGTGCGCGACGTGCATCGCTTGGTGCAGGCGCACTCGCCTCGCGTTCGATCTGCGCGCGGGCCGCCTCAAACGCTGGCGTAAAGCCGCTGCCCTCCACCCACGTCGGTGCCTGCCCGTAGAACATCAATGTGCGCACTTCATCGGGGTTTGGGGCGCCATCGCCATTCGCGTCGCTTGCCCAGAAAAGCGGCAGGTTCAGGCGCAGTGCGAGCTGATTGAAACGCGCGCGCTCGAGGCGGCCTGCATGCGGCGTCGTGCCTGCGTGATTGGAGGCGCCACAGGCCGAAGCCAGGAGGGAGAGCGAGACGGGAAGAACGAGCTTGGGGAATCGCATGCGCGCGTTGGTACCACGCGTCGCCACAGCCAACGTTGGCGGTCACCACAGCCAACGTTGGCTGTGAGCCTAAAGCGGAGAGCGCTGGGGCAGATTCGTGCGTGCCGTCGGCGTCTCGCCCGTTGCGGCCGGTCGTGCAGGGGCGAGTGTCTCGGTCGTGCCATCGGCGTAGACGGCGATCGCGTAGCGCTCCTCCACGTAGGGCCCGCCGATCACATTCGTCGACCAGTCGAGGTTGAGCCACATCGTGCAGCTCGCATCCGATCGGTAGTGAAGCTGCGTCTGCGCGGGACGTGCCCCAAGGCGCCTATCCCAGCTGCGTCGATAGAAGCGCGCGACCTTCTGCGAGACCTCATTCGGCGGGCCCTCGATGCACACCTCGGGGTAGGCGTGACCCCCCTCGGCACTGTCCATGATGACAATGCGCGTGCGGCCTCCGATGGCCTCGATCATCGCAGCGATCGTGATCGCAAAATCATCACAATCACCTGCAAAATCGCCTGAAATCGTCTCGCTTGCGCGGGCGTAGTAGTCGGTGCCACGCGGGTCGTTCACGTAGTGCCAGGCAAGACGCACGTGCTTCCAGATGCGTGCGACTTGCTCGACATGAAAGGGGCCGTCGTCCTCGGCTGCGACCTGCACGGCGAGGGAGCGCGTGATGGGCGAGGATGCATCGATCGCATCGCGAATCTCATTCGCCGAGTGCGCTCGCACCGCGGCCTCCTCGGGGCTTCCGACCGGCGGCCCTTGCGGCCCCAAGATCTCTTGCACCGGGTTCATCGTGACGCCCTCCTGCACGACGCGCGGGCCAAGCCGTGCGCGTGCCCAGGCACCAAGCGGATCAGGGGCTTCGGCGAACTGTGCAGGCGCGAAGATGAGCCCCATTGTCAGGGCCACGCCGCCGCTGAGTACGACGCCAAAGGCGAGCCCCGAGGTGGCGCGCACGAGCTTGCCGAGAAAGCTCCCAGTCTCGCCAAAGGTCAGCGCTTCTTTGCATTGCGGGCAGGTCAGCTCACCGCGCACAAAGCCCTGCGGGAGGATCTGCGTGCTCTTGCACGTCGGGCACGTGTAGCGCCCAAAGACGGGCATCGCGACCATCGTGCGCGTCATGCCTTTGGCGTGGGCATCGCCTTTGGAAGAGCGCATGAATGCGACGATGCGCGGGTGATGCCAGGGCAGCGAGGCCTCACCGAGACGTACATCCGTGCCTGGGTGAAGTGCGGCTTGCTGCACGCGCTGGCCGTTCACCCAGGTGCCATTCGCACTGCCCAGATCCTCGATGGCGAGCTGCGTGCCGCGACGAAGAAGACGCGCGTGACGCGACGAGACGGAGGGCTGGTCGATCACCACATCGGCATCGGGCGCGCGACCGAGCGAGAGACTTTCTTCGGCACTCATCGCGCGTGACTCCAGGCGAACGGCATTCGTTTCCTTATACACCGGAGCGGATCTCGCTGACGCAGCGCAGCGCGATCAGGTACAAGTTCGAACGGTGAGCGATCGAAAAGCGAAGCCTCTCACCATCGACGTGGCCGAAGCCTCGGGTACGCACGTGGGAGCACCGCCGAAGCTGGCCCGTCAGCTAACGGAAATGGGCGCGGAGGCGCGTGTCGTCTCGCACGATGCGCTGCTTCATTCGCAGGCGGATGCGATCGTCCTTTGCGGCAATGCACCGGGTGCTCTTGCACTGCTTCGCTCGTTTCGTGATGACGCAGAGCGCCCGGCAACACCGGTTGTGATGTTGGGCACCCCGGAGGGCACGGGCCCGGCGATCGAAGGGCCCGGCTTTGGCGCAGAGCTGATCCTGCCGATGGACGCGAGCCCAAGGCGTGTGCTTGAGGGGCTGCGGAATGTGATCGCGCGTCAGGCTCCCTTACCGCCGGAGGAGCGTGGCCCTGAGCGAACGCTGGAGTTGAGCCGCGTCGGCGAATGGCGCCCCGCTGGCCTTCCAGGCGGCAAAGATTTCGTGCCGGTGCGCGAGGTGTCCGTCGTGATTGCGGCCGAGAAGAGCGCCGTGTTCGCCTCCGACGCGGATGTTCCGGGTGCGCGCGATGGAGGCTCGGCGCCACGCGAACGTCGACGCGCAACAAGCTCGCAAGACCTCGTGCTCTCGCCGGGAACAGGCTCCTCGCCTGGCTCCACACCTGGGTCTTCACCCGGCACAGGTGCGGGCACAGGCACCTCGCAGTTGCTCTCGTTTGCCCCGATCAGCGACGCGCTTCGCCAGCTCCTCTACGAGGGCGATCGCCGCATGTTTCCGAACAAGCCGCCGATCGATGTCTCGCTTCCGCGCGGCGAAGAGCAGGCGATGCAGCTCATCCCCGATGAGTTTCTTGAGGTCGTGCCGCTCGCGTTCGATGAGCCCGATCGCAACGAGGCGGATCTCACCTTCGTGGGTGTGGGCGCGCCTCGCGTGGAGGAGCCGCTGCGTGCGCGTGTGCACTCGGAGGCTCCGCGCCCGACGCCGCAAGGAGGGCTGACGCGACCGCCGTCCTTGCCGCCGCCGCAAGAGGAAGAAGAGCGCATTCCGCGGACCTCGCCGGGCACACCGACGAGCATGTCGCGACGTCCGCCCGAGGCGTTTGAGACGCGCAGCCGTGTGGATGGCCCGGAGCCCAAGCCTTTGCTCGGTCTGCTCGCGCCACCGAGCGTGCCTCCACCCAGTGTTGCGCCGAGTCTTCCGCCGCCCAAGAGCATCCCGAACGCGGGTGAGATCGAGCCTCTCGGGGCCATCGCCGTCGCCGCGATGATCTCGCGCGGAAGACTCGATGCGACCTTGATGCTCCGCATCGACCGCAAGCCGGCGGGACTCAAGTTCTCGCGCGGTGAGCTGGTGGGTACGAGCGGCGAGGGCCTTCGTGAGCTGCGTCGCACAACCCTTCATCGCTTGCTTGAAGCCCAGCTCGGCAAGGGTCGCGCAGTGGAGGCAGTGCAAGGCGAGCCCACCTTCGTCACGCAGCGCGCCGCACGCATGGCCGATGAGCAAGCGCTCGGTGAGCTGCTCGTGCGCGCCGAGGGAACTTACAGTGTAAGTGCAAACGACAGCCGCATCGACGCCGTCACCCGGCTCACGCAGCGCCCCTTCTTGCCGACGCTCTTTGAGCTCGCAAAGACGCACGTAAAGAACGACGCGGTGGAGCGCTTCTTCGGCCTTGGTCCGGCCCTCACGGCGAGCACGCCTTTCCTTCGCCTCTCGCGCATTGCCCTCTCGCCGGAGCCGTCCCTTGAGAGCCTCCTTGGGCTGGTGGAAGCGCCACGTGAGCTTGGCTGGCTCCTGCAAACCGAGACGGCCACCGAGCCCACCTCGCTCGGGGCTTTGCTCGCTCGCGCGCCCAGTGAAGCAGGCCTTGTGGGCGCCATCTTCGTGCTCGTCCAGCTTGGTGCCTTGAGTGCACGTACGACCGACGCGATGCCTTCCTCGCTCGCGCACACCGACCTCGATGTGCAGGCCGAGCAAGCGATTCGTCTGATGCGCGATCGGGCGGATCGAGCCGACTATTTTCAGATTCTTGGCCTGGCGCGCGACTGCGAAGGACACGCCGTCGATGAAGCACTGGCTCGGCTCACGCGTGAGTTGCTGGCATGGCCGCTCGCCGACTTGGGCCTCTCACGCCTTGAGCCAGACCGACTTCGCATTCTGAGCACGCTGCGCGAGGCGCACGAGGTGCTCACGGAGACGCGACATCGACGTGTCTATGCCACGGCACTTGGGACCTACAGCGAACATCACTCGCGTTGATGTGCGCTGTATGTGTTGCTGTGCCTCCCCTCCATTGAAGTGAAGTCAAGGGAGCCTCCCCAAGCGACTGCGCTCCGCGTCCTCCTCAGTCACCTCATCCCTGCATCCGCAGGGTCAACCAAGGCGTCCGTGTCACCGAGGTCAAGGCGTCGCGAAAGGGAGTAGGTGACGCGCGCATCAAGCGTCGTGGACGAGATAGTCAGGAGTGCGTTTCCTGTAGCCCGTGCGGTATGGACCACGCGCGCGCTTCCCGACGAACCCGTCGTCATCGCAACTGCACCGTCAAAGCGCGGGTCACTCCGGGGGGCATACAACGAGAGGCTGAGCTCGCCGCCTTCACTTCGTGCTTCTACTTCCCAGCGCTCGCCCCGAACCATCGGTAGAGAGAGCCAGTCCACGTCTCCCGGACACGCAACAAGCCCTTCGCCAGCGTCCTCCCATGGCGTTGCGTCTCGCGCGAAATCGTCCTCTTCCAGAACATCGTCGAGACACGAAGAAAGCTCCACACAGGTGAGGCCGTCGAAGCGATAGCCGCGGTCGCAGTCGCAGTGGTCGACGTGAAACGAACCGTGCTCACCACAGTCGATAGCTCGTGCATCGGGGGGCATGCCGCCATCGCTCGGAGCGTCCAAAACCCAGGCGTCGTCTCGGACGACGGCATCCGACCCAGCGTCCGCGCTCGTAGCGTCAGACCCCGCGTCGAGGGCCGATGCATCCAGCAGTCGCTCGGAAGCGCCTGAGCATCCAGCGATCAGGACGAGAGCCAAAAACCAGAAGAGCCAGAGCGGCCGAGGGCCCGAGGAGTTCATGACAGGTGGTTACCACCTTGCCCGAAAGATACAAATACATACTCGATACAAAAGAAACAGTTAAGCGAGCACATAGAGAATAAATTAGTTCAAATACAAGCGTTCACACTAGTGCAACCATGTTGCATTTGTAACTTTTCGGACTAGGAAAGGGCATGTTCAAACCGCGAAAGACACCGTCCGCACTTCACTCCGCGCTTGTTGCGATTCTTCTTCTGCCTGGTTGCCCAGACACCCTCGTTGATGATGCGGCAGCGAACCACGATGCGGGCTCAACTGCGGATGCTCGCGTCCCATTGGATGCACGCGTCGCCCTGCCCGACGGTGGGCGAGACGCGCCCGAGATGGATGGCGGAAATGACGATGTCGGTGGAGCACCGGATGCAGGAACGGACGGCGGTCACGGCGATGCTGGTTTCGATGGAGGCCCGCCGCCCGAGACACGCGGCGTTCTGACCATCGTCGCAGGCAACACCGCGACAGGTTGGACGGATGGCGTTGGCCCTTTGGCTCGGCTGAACGGACCTTCGGGTGGCGAGATCTTGCCCGACGGTTCGGCCATCTACGTCGCCGATACCTTCAATGCGCTAATTCGGCGGGTCGACACGCGCACCGGCGAAGCGACAACGGTCGCAGGTCGCCACCAAGTCCAGGCGGTCATGGATGGCGTGGGTACTGCGGCGCGACTGCAAAGCCCGCGCGGTACGGCCATGGCCCCGGATGGCTCCGCCCTCTACTTCGCCGACGGGTCGACCATCCGACGGCTCAGCATCCCCGCCCACGAGGTGACGACGCTCGCGGGCACGCCGGGCATGCGCGGCAACGTGGATGGTGTGGGAGATGTCGTGCGTCTGGGCTCGCTTCTTCACGACATGGTGTCCTCGGCGGACGGCGCGCTTCTCTACATTGCAGACCGAACCAACCGCACGATTCGCACCCTCAATCTGAGCACGCGCGAGGTGACGACCTATGCAGGAACGGCATACATGGGTGTCGACATCCACCGCGACGGCCGGGGGGTTGACGCGCGCTTTGGCGGCATCGGCGGCATGGCACGAAATGGCGATGCGCTCTTTGTCGCGGACACATTCAATCAAGTCATCCGACGCGTCGACCTGACCAACGCAGACGTGACAACGATCGCAGGCACACCAGGCGAAGCAGCCACCGAAGACGGCGACCGCACACGGGCCCGCTTCGAACGGCCACAGGCAGTCGTCGCCGCGGGCGCATTCCTCTACACAACCTCGTTTGATGGCCTTCTGCGGCGGATCACGATCTCCAGCGGCGATGTTCTCACCGTTCTTGGCGATGCAGACGACACGCGTGCCCTCGACGGAGTCGGAGCCGCCGCTCGCCTGGGCATTGCCTTCGCACCACCAATCGTCGATCCAAGCGGCACGTCGCTCTGGTACCAGGACCGAAGTGCAAGCAGCCTCCGACGCATCGACCTTGGGACACTGGAAGTCCGCACGTTGGCTGGAAGCGTGGAGCCCTACGGTGATGTCGACGGACCGCTCGCCGCCTCTCGATTCACCTCGCCGACCGGACTCGTGTGCAGCAACGACGGGCGAAGCTGGTACGTGGTCGATCAGGAGTCGCATGTCGTGCGTCAGATCGATCGCAATGCGGGCGTGGTGACGACGCTTGCCGGGCTTGCTGGCCAAGCGGGTAGCGAGGATGGTCCTAGGGCTCTGTCGCGCTTTGGCGGTCCCGCTGCGCTCGCGCTCGATGAGGTCAATCGCGCCCTCTATGTCGCGGATGCAGCGAACTCGACCGTTCGGCGAGTCGACCTTGCAACGGGTGCAGTCACGACCATCGCAGGGCGGGCCGAGACCCCAGGCACCGACGACGGGATCGCGGGCGCTGCGCGATTCGCATCGCCCATCGCGCTCGCACTCGACACAACCGCACGTGTTCTCTACGTCGCGGATCAGGACGTGGATGCAGCCTTTCTTCCCGAGTCGACCGTGGCGCTCCGGCGGATCGACCTGTCGACGTCCAACGTCACAACACTCGCGCGAAGCATCCCCTCGAACACGCCGACGGATGGACCCCTGGCCGGTGCAACCTTCGGCTCTGCTGCCGCGCTCGCGCTCGACGCCTCGCGTGGTCTGCTCTACCTCGCTGACTCCCGGCGCGCGCTGGTTCGCGTAGTCGATCTCGCTGCCGGAACGGTGACGACACTCGCCGGAGTGGCTGGGATGAACGGGCCTGCCGATGGCACCCTCGCGGAGGCACGCTTCAACAGGCCAAGTGGACTCGTGCTGGCCGCGGAGGGACGTCAACTCTTCATCGCCGATCGATCCAATCACACGATTCGTCTGATTGACCTCGATGCGCGAACCGTGTCGACCTGGCTCGGTTCGCCGGCTCGCAACGGAGGCTATCCGCCTGGAGTGGAGACCTCGCTGGTCGGTGCGACTCTCTACTTCCCCTCCGCGCCATGCATCTCGAACGGTGATCTCGGGTTCGTCTCGGACTACGCCGCCTACGTGGCCCGCCCGCTCATGCCTTTGGCCCGATGACGTTCGCTCACAAAGTCCCGCCAGTCCCGAGGCTGGTGGCATGTTTTGCAGCGTGCTGCATTTCGGTTGTCGGCTGCACAGGAAGCGAAGTCAGAAGGGATGCGGCTGCGGATTCAACCAACGGCGACCCATTGGATGCGCATCACGACAACGATGCGCTGAACGCGCCCGATGCCACTGTGGCGCTTGCGTTCACGGTCGGCACCGGTGCACCCGGAGAGTTCGTTTCGCATGAAGATGCGCGGACGCTTCGTTTGCAGCGTGGGTGCCAAGGTGCGCAGCACATCTTCACCTCCATCCGAGTGAACAACGCGGTGGGAGAACGCATCATCGTCGGCATACGAATCACTCGGGGTTCTGACGCTCGCTTGGTTTCGGTCCCTCTGGAGTTGCGTCTTCCCTTCGACAACGTGGCACCCGCCGGTGTTCACCAAATCACTGGCCTCACACCTGTCATTGAAGACCCAGCTGACGTTCTGGATCAGGAGGTGCGGGTCGAGGTCTTCGTGCGAGATGACTCTGGGGCGGAGGCCCACGGTTCCATGCGGGGTCGTGTCGCGTGGGGCAACACGGCCTGTTGACCTGGCGCTGAACGCGACATCGTCGTGTCTACGCCACGGCACTCGGGACCTCCGCGTAAGGCTTCACGGGGGCGTGCGTTCGGAACCTCACGCGACGAACGCACGAGCGAAGCGACAAAAATGCAACACTCCGTGGCGGTAGAGGCACAGCGTTTGCGTAGCTGCGACTCCGTTCTCGAAGTGGCCTGCGGTGTGGCGAGTTGTGCCGCGCGGGCGTGAGAGAAGTGACGCTTGAAGGTCAGTTTATGAACACGAAAACCAGGTTCACAGTTGGGATCACGCTCCTCGCGCTCGTCTTCGCGATGATCGGGTGTCCGAATCCGCCGCCACCCACGGGACGTTGGTCCATCGTCGGTCAGCGGCTTCCCGAGGCGATGCTCTCGATCACGGGGCGCTCCGCGACGGACGTCTGGTCGGTCGGCGCAGACAAGGGCCAGGGCCCCGCCGTGCTGCACTACGACGGCACGCGCTGGACGCGCCTCGCAACGGGGCAGCGCGGTCACCTCTGGTGGGTGCACGTCTTCAATGACGGCACCGCGATGATGGGTGGCGCGAGTGGCATGATCCTCCGCTACGACGGCACGACGTTCACGCGCATGGAGACGCCGGGTCTTGGCCGTCACACCGTGTTCGGCATCTGGGGTTCGAGCCCGAGCGATGTCTACGCGGTCGGTGGCGCATCGAATCGCAGCGGCTTCATCTGGCACTACGACGGTACCGCGTGGAGCGATGTGCCCGTGCCCCGCGACATCCCGCTTCTTCGCTTCGATGTGGCTGGCGACAACGACCCGACCGATGTGCCCGGCCTCTTCAAGGTCTGGGGCGATGGCGTTGGCAATGTGTGGGTTGTGGGTGGCTCGAACACGATCTTGCGCAGGCAGATGAACGGGCCCTTCCAGGTCGTCTCCTCGGGCTCGGCAACATCGACGACCATCTTCACGGTCTCGGGCAATGACAACCTCGTGGTGGCCGTCGGCGGAGGCAGCAATGGCCTCTTGCTGGAGGGCACGTCCGGCACATTCACCGATCGCACGCCGGCACTTTCGGGCCTCATTCAGGGCATTTCCGTGCGGCCTGATGGAACGGCCTGGGCCAGCGGTCAGCGCGCGACGATGTACCAGCGCACCAACAACGCCTGGGCCGAGGTGGATACCGGCCTCGCCTTCGAGACGATGGTGCAGTCGCTTCACGCGACCTGGGTCGACCCAACGGGCGGCGTCTGGGCCGTCGGTGGCAGCGTGCTCTCGACCGACCTCGACAACGGCACCGTCATTCACTTCGGCAGCGATGTTGCCGCGATCGGCGCCGCATCCCTGAGCGACGCGGGGCCCCTCGATGCAGGGCCCTCCGGTGATGCAGGGCCCGTCATTCCGCGTTGCCCCGACATGGCGGTCGACCCGCTTCCTACGGGCACGATCGCACGCCGCTGGAATGAGCAGATGCTCAACGCGATCCGTCGCGACATCCCCAAGCCCGGCGTGCATGCGCGCAACCTCTTCCACGTCTCCGCGGCAATGTGGGATGCGTGGGCCGCGTACGACACGACAGCCGATGGTGTCTTCTACACGACGCGCGAGACCGCCACGGACACAGTTGCCGCGCGACGCGAGGCCATCTCCTATGCGGCCTACCGCATGCTGATGCATCGCTATGCGCCGGTCCTCTCGGTGGGCGGACCTGTCTCGCAGGATTGCTTCACGCGCTTCATGGACGCGCTCAGCCTTGATCCGATGAACACGACCACCACGGGCAACACGCCTGCGGCCGTGGGCAACCGCATCGCAGCCGCGATCATCGCAGCCACGATGAATGACGGCGCGAACGAGGCGATGAACTACGCCGACACGACGGGCTACATGCCGACGAATCCGGCGCTCGTGCTCGACATCCCAGGCAGCACCGTTCCCTTCCCGAGCGTCTGGCAGCAGCTCAATCTCTCGGAGGCCGCGACGCAGAACGGCATCGTGCTCCCGACCGGCATTCAGCCCTACATCGGCCCGCAGTGGCGAAACGTGCGTCCCTTCGCGCTCGAGCGAACAGGCGCAGAGATGCTGACGGACTTGGGCGCGCAGCAACCCCAGTTCGAGCACCGCACGATGCCCGGTCAGATCGACCCTGAGATGCGTGATTGGCTCGTCGAGGTCGTTCGCCGCGAGGCTGAGCTTGAGGTCAACGCGACCACGATCGACATCTCCCCAGGCCGCTACGGCAACAACACGCTCGGCACCAACGACCAGCGTGGTCATGCGATGAACCCGGCGACGGGCGCGCCTTATGCGGCGAATGTCGTCCCACTCGGAGACTTCGGTCGCGTGCTCGCAGAGTACTGGGCCGATGGCCCGCGCTCAGAAACGCCACCCGGTCACTGGAACTCGATTGCGAACTACGTTGCCGATCACCCGATGCACCGTCGCTGCCTGGGTGGCTCTGCGGACTACGCAACCTGCGTCGCAGGCACCACGCCCCAGATGGACGCGCTTGAGTGGGACGTGAAGGTCTACCTTGGCCTCAACGGCGCCGTGCATGACGCCGCGGTCATCGCTTGGGGCATCAAGCGCATCAACCTCTGCAGCCGGCCCCTCACGATGATTCGTCACGCGTCTGCGCGCGGTCAGTCGAGCAACATGGCGATGCCCTCGTATCACCCCGAAGGCCTGCCCCTCGTGCCCGGCCTCATCGAGCTCATCACGTTGGAGTCGACCGCTGCTGGCGCAAGGCATGAGCACCTCGCGCCCTTCGTTGGCGAGATTGCGGTGCGCGGCTGGCGTGGCGAGCCTGGCAATCGCGACAACCAGATCGGTGGCGTGACCTGGATCCGCGGACGCGATTGGGTCCCTTACCAGCGCCGTAACTTCGTGACGCCTGCCTTCCCCGGCTTCACCTCGGGCCACAGCACCTTCAGCCGCGCTGCTGCGGAGGCACTCACCGACCTCAACGGCTCGCCGTACTTCCCCGCGGGCCTCGGAGAATTCACCGCAGTCCGCAACAGCTACCTCACCTTCGAAGAGGGCCCGAGTGTCGACGTCAGGCTGCAGTGGGCGACCTACTTCGACGCTGCGGATCAGGCGGGCCAGTCGCGCATCTGGGGCGGCATCCACATCTCCGCGGATGACTTCGTCGGCCGCCAGACGGGTCGCCAAGTCGGTCTCTGGGCGGTGGCACGCGCACGTCGCTTCTACGACGGCAGCGAAGTCCCCTGACTCTTCTCCATAGAGGACGAGATCGCCGAGCTGCTTCCAAGTGGCTCGGCGATTTGCGTTGAGGCGATCGGGAACCGCCGAGGCTTGCCGCTGTCGAGACACCGTGCGCACGCGCCTCAGCATCTGGATCACGCTCCTCGCAGTTGGCCTCACCGAGTCCGCGCGGGCCCAATCCACCGACGTCACGATCCACACGCACACGGTTCATGTGGAGATGGGCGAAGGCCTCGCGCGTGTGACGGAAGAGCTGGTGCTCACCTCGCTGACGCAGGGTCTGCGGATGAGCCTCCCCATCTCGGATCGCGGCGCGCTCACGGGTCTGGAGGTCTGCGAGGGAAGGCGGTGCATGCCGGGCATCACCGTCGCGGAGACCTCCGAGGTCTTCGATGCAGCGCGCTTTGCGTACCGCGAGGAGGGCGCGCCCGCGCTTGCGATGGCCTCCGAGACGCGCGGCATCATCTCGCTTCACGTGGCGGGCAGCGATGTGGGGACGCCGCGTGTGCGCATCACCTGGACGGCGCCGACCGAGACCCTGAGCGGACAAGAGCGCCTGGTGCTTCCCGAGCGTCGTGATGGTGTCGACTTCGTGCTGACGAGCGCAACGCTCGAGGGCCTTGCGCTGCAAGGTGATCCGCTTGAGCGACATCTCCCCGCGCATACACGGGGCGTGCTCAGCGGCGTGATCTCATCGCATGCACCTGAGCTCATCTCGGGCGTGGTGGGCGCGGGCGAGAACGCGCAGACGTGGGTCCGCTTTTCACCCACGGCCGCGCCTCTCGAGGTGCGCGATGTCGTGATCTTGCTCGATGCCTCGCCAGGCATGTGGCCGCGTGAAACGGAGGCGCTGCGCGTGCTCAGCCTGGTGCTCCACGCGCTGCCTGATGGCTCGGAGGCGCATCTCATCGCGCTTGCGCGCCACACACGCGAGCTCGCCGCAGGTCCTGTGGAAAGCCTTCGCGCACAAGCCTTTTCGCTACCGCGTGATCTGGGCCCCTCGACCTCCGTTGTCGCATCCGAGGAGGCGCTCGTTGCGCTCGATGCAGCGCTTCATTCACCGCGCATCGTTTGGATTGGCGATGGAAGCATGGACTGGTCGACTGCCGATCAGGAGGCGCTTGCACGTTTGCGCACGCGTGGCCTTGAGGTGATCTCGCTCGGTCATGGCGATGCGCCCGATCGCATGGGGCGCTCGACACGCGTGGATGTGACCGTCGATGCAGAGCAAGCCGCGCTGCGCATCCGTGGGGCGCTGAGCCCTTCTGTGCAGCGTCGTGTTGGAGGACACACCCTGGAGGCGCGCCCGGGCGAGTCTGCGTTCCTTGCGCTTTCGGGTGCGCATCCATCCGGTGAAGCGAGTCACCTCGCAGCCTCGGAGATGGCACCGCACCTTCGGCGTGCGCTCGGCCTTGTGGATCCTGACGAAGGGGCCGCGTTCATCACCCTCGACGCGCGTGACCGGCTTGCTGCACGCAAGGTCGCGCGCGGTCGCATGGCCGTCTTTCACTCCGGTGGCGGCATGAGCCCCGCTGAGGTGCGACGCGTGCCTCGCATCTGCAGCTGCGGCGACCCTTACGAGCATGGCCGCATCTCGCGCACCACGATCGAGCGCATCGTTCGTCGCACGGTGCTGCCGCGTGCACGCGAGTGCTTCGCACGTGAGCGCGCGGGCCGCGCCAGTTGGGAGGGCCGCGCAACCTTGGTGCTCGGCATCGAGGGAACAGAGGTGGGCTTTGCCGATGTCGAGACCGAGAGCCCAGCCCTGCGTGCATGCATTCTCGGGGCGGTCGATCATCTTGTACTTCCCCCCGTCGCCGAGCCCACTGGCTCACGCGTCGTCATTCACTACCCGCTCGTATCGCCCGCGCGCACAAGCGAATCGCACGATGCGGCGCCTCTCACGGGCGCGACCTCGACGGCACTCGATGCGATCTTCGGTAGCGAGCCAAGCGTTCCCCCACGCACGCCGGAAAGAACGAGCGCACCTCCGCCGTAGACTCGGCCTATGCATCGCCCCTCCAGCATCGCCATCCTCCTCGCGCTCACAGGCGCTTGCTCGTCGGGCAACCATGCACAGGTAGAGGCTCCCGCTGTGCAAGAATCCACAGGCTCTGCAACGCCCTCCGAGGCGGCCGCCTACGAGGTGCACGAGTGGGGCCTTCTCCGTGCTGAAGCGGGCGATGTGCTGCGTGTCTCGGCCGTCGCGCCGCCGGTGCAGCCCGAGATGCTCAGTGTCGATAAGCCCCTCCTCTACTTTCACACCGATGCGCCGCTGACCTTGCGCTCCGTGCGTGTCGCCACACCAGGCGGGGCACTGCTCGAGACGTGGCCTTACGTCGCGGGAACCCACGCTGCGACATGGACGCAGGTCCGCATTGCGCACGAGGAGGTGTGCGCGCCCTCGCCGCTTCCTCAGGCGAACCAAGCGCCCTGTCTCGGCCTTCCGCCGAATGTCTTTTGTGAGGCGCCCGGCCTCGCCATCACACGCACCGCGGATGCCGCGTGTGTGCACGTCGGTGATGCGACCGAGCGCTTTCTTTTCTACCGCGCCGAGGCTCGCACCTACACGCCACCCCTTCGCTTCGCGCGGCGTGCGGATGGTGAGGTGGAGGTGACGAACGAGGGCGATGCAGCGATCCCTGGTGTCCTTGTGCACATCCGTCGTGAGAACGGCGCGAGCCACGCTTGGAGTGAACCGGCACCCGCACCGCACGCCACGCGCACCCTTCAGCATGCGCAGGCAAGTGCGTCGGATGAGATGGCAGATCGCCCTGTGGCCCCAAGCGATGTCGAGGCAGGCCGCCGCGGCATCCGACAGACCATGCACGAGCTTGGGCTGACGATGGAGGAGATCGAGGCGTTCCTACGCGCTTGGGATCAGGCCCTCTTTGGCCCCGGCGCGATCGACATTCCGCCGATCGATGTGCTCACGCAGGACGGGAGAGATGGCGACTTTGGCGCGCAGGAAACCGTCCTCTACTTCCTCCCCGAGAGCACGCTCAGCGGCATCGCAACACTGACCTTCGACCCGCCCCCGCGTGCCCTGCACCGCGCCCTCGCGCTCTGGACGTCGCTGCCGCGAAGTGGCTCATCACGCTGAGCCTGGCTCCTCGAGAAGACGTCGGTACTCGCGCTCGATGCGTACGAAGGCGCCGGCCAAAGGCACCTCACGCGGGGTCGCAAGCGGCTGTCCCACCACAAGCGCACAAAGCACCAATGCGGCAATGCCCATGGCTGCGCTTTGCATCATTGAACCGCAGATCGCCCCGAAGCAGATGGCAACGAGCACCACCGAGATCGGGGCGATGATCCTGCGTGCCCGCAGGGTGATGGTGTTGCCCTCCTGCGTGACATCGATACGCAGAAGCCGAAACCCCTGCAGCACGGAGGCGTGTTGAACCATCAGCACGCCATCGCGCGCGATGAGCCTGCCATTCCAGAATTCGATCACCTCGGAGAGCCTGGGCAGGCTTGGTCGAACAAGGCCATCGCGGTAGCCAACCGACACATCCGCATTGGCCTTTGGTCGGTAGATCACAAACGTGTGCTGCCCAAGCGTGCGCGTTGCCAGGCGGGCAAACCATTGCGGTCGGAGTCGAATCAAGACGAGCTCCAGCGCCAACGGAAGGAGGGACGCCGAGAGGGCGAGCACGAGGAGAAGAGCGCGCATCACCGCACCTCGCTGGCTTCGCGAGTCGGCTCCTCCAAGAGACGTCGGTACTCGCGCTCGAGGCGCCGAAAGGCCTTCTCGTGAGCAAGCTTTCTCGGGTCACCGTTGAGCATCACGCTCACTGCACCGAGCGCCGACATCAACAACAACATCACGATAGCGCCGATGAAGTTCGCTGTGCTTGTCGCGCACATCGCACAGAAGATGACTGCGGCGAGCGCGAGTGAAACCGGCGCCAAGACGCGGCGTGCGCGCAGGGTGATCGTGTCGCCGTCGCGTCGCGCATCGATGCGGATGAGCACGAACAAAGGCACGCGCCGATGCCTTTCGGTGCGGCGTCGTTGCAGCATCACCAGCGAGCCTTGCGAAATCAGACGGATGTCGGCGTACTCGATCTCCTCGGGAAGCGCGGGCAACGCAGCTTTCGTCAGCCCCTCGCGATAGCCCGACGCCGTATCGATCTCGGCTTTCGTATGCGGGACGGCAAATGCGTGTTCGCCAAGCGACCCAAAGGCCAGCCATGCGAACCACGTGGGCTTGAGTCGAATCAAGATCGCCTCAACCACCAACGGCAGAAGCGCGGGTGACAAGACGAGCATGACCAAGAGCTTGCCGTTCATGAGTGCACCTCGCGCGCTTCGCGAATCTGCTCCTCCAAGAAGGCGAATGCGCTCTCGATCTCCGATGGCTGCGTGCGTCGGTTGAACGCAACGATGGCGCACAAGACGCAGATCAAGAGCACTGCAAAGACCGGGACTGTCCAGAGGAGCGCGAGCGCACCGGCGAGGGTCAGCAACATCACAAGCGGTGGCAGCGTCTCCTGCGCATCGAGCCTGACCGTATTGCCCTCTTGCGTGACTTCGATTTGGTAGAGCCAGATGAGGCGACGCGCCTGCGTCGAGAACTGGCGACGCAGCGCGATGTGACCCTCCCGTGTCATCAACACGGCCTCACCGAGTTCGATGCGCTCGGGCAATGCGCCAAGGGCCGCTGTGATGTTCGCAGCCGAAGCGCTCGCGACCTCGAAGCTGTGTGTGCAGGCCGACCAGCGGATGCCGCGCACGCGCGTTGGCTGCGAGGCGAGCATCGCGATCTCCCACGCGCAGCCTACGAAAAGCGCGCTGAACACCAAGACAACAACCATCGTGCCCATGGCCGCTCTTATCACGCGACGCACGACTTTGAGCATCTCCTCGAGGCTCAGGGGCGCGTCCATCAAGGCATCGCGCGCCACGCTCAACGCGGTCGAATCTTCTCCTCCTTGAGGTACCGGTGGATGTCCTCGCCGCAGCCGCGGAACTCGCGCACCTTCGAGCTCGAACGGAGCATGCGCTCGATCATCGGGGCCATGTCACGCTTGAGCACGAACAGAATGGTGTGCGTGCGAGCTCCGAGGTCGACGGCCGACGCGCCTGGTGCGAGTTCCAGCAACCCCGCCTCGACCAGGCGCGACAGAAATCGCACCGCACGGGCACGCTGCTCGGCCTCTCTCTTCTTGGGGCCTTCTGCGGGTCGGCGCGTAAGGGTACGGAGATGGTGGACGAGCCAGTCTGCGGCCACGTCGTCGAGAACGCCCGCGTATGCGAGCTGGCCCGCGCGTCGGTCGGCCCACGTCGTCTCGACGGCGCCCGCCTCGTGTCGTTCGGACTTGACGCGCGCGAGCGTCGCGCCCTCGGAGAGGGCGTTCCAGGCATCGAGCGTGACAGACCACCGGGGCTCGCCGAGAGCGGCCGCTGCGCTCTCGAACGCCGTGCGCTCGAACGTGCAAAGGAACCATCCCGGCTCCGTGTCAACCAAGACGTGTCGTGCCGTGGCGGCCGCGTACACGACCGGCGTGGGCGTAAGGCCGAGCGCGTCGAGCGGCGCGCGTGACGCGAAGGGTCCGACGGCGAAGATTCGAGTCGACGTGTCCATGGCGGGCGTGGTCTGCCCTCAGAAGAGGCCGAGCGCCCGACGACCGAGCTCGTGGGCTCCGGCGGTGCGCTCCATTGCATCGACTCCGGCAAGGGACCGGAAGGCGCGCTCGTGGAATCGCTCCTCTGGGAGGATCTTCGCAAAGACACGGCGGATGTCGTCGGCAGCACCCTCGTCGTTCGCGATCGTCTCGATGCGCTCAAGGCGCATTCTCTCGGCGTGGGCACCGATGGCTGCACCAGTCTCGAGGTCGTCGATCCCGTGAAGGACTCTCGGCCAGTACCGATCGGCCTTCGCATCGATCGTCAGCGGCTCGCCTCGTGCGGCGAGGAGCTCTCCGACCCACTGCGCATGTCTTCGCTCCTGCGCAGCGATCACCGAGAGAATGCGGTAGGCGCGTGAGCGCGGCGTGGTGAACGCGTCGCGGAGAAGGTCGATCCGCGCTGCCGCGGTCGCCTCGCCTCGGAACTGGTCGCGCAGCCAGCCTCGCAGGGCCGCCGAGTCGCCTTGGGTCTTCGCCCACCACGCTTTGCTTGTCGTCATCGTCGCCTCCATGGCCCGAGTGTGTTGCTCGGTCTCAGCGGACGTAACTCGATTCCTACGATGCACTATCGGCGTGGCCGATGATTGACCCACACGCTCGCCCGGGAGGCCGACGCCCACGCATGACTGGCGATGCCCTCATCGCGAGTCGGGGATGGTGCAAGCGAAGAGCGCGCCGGCGATGGAGGGATCCGGCGCGCCCGCGCGGACCTGCAGCAGGTGATCCCCTGCCTCAAGCGTCGCGTCTGCATTGACCTCGTACGAGCCGCCGCCTTCGACACCACGCGCAACCACGCGTCCATCGGGCTCGATGAGGCGAATCTCGAGCGCGCGGATCGCGGAGCCGAGGCTCGCGGCCCGGCAGGTCACCCTCACACGCGAACGCGCCGCGAGGCTGAACCTGAAGTGGTCGACGTCGCCTTCGGGCAGGTAACCCGCGAACCACGGGGGGTAGCCTGAGCCGTCGTCAGGTCCGAACGTCACGGACTCGGGGGTGTCGGCTGCGTCATTGGTGCTGTCTTCGCTCTCCACGTACGTCACGCCGGCGCCGTAGATCGAGAGCGGAAGCGGTTGGATGAGGTAGTGGTCGTTCTCGCCCTGGAGCTCCGGGCCCGTCACCAAAAGCTCGGTCATGGGTGTCCCATCGAAGCCCACCCCAAAGCCGTCTCGCGGGACCGTGCTCGCGAGCACCGTCCCCGAAGCGCGAAGCGTCAGGCGCATCGCGCCGCCAGTGCTCCCGTGCCGCAAGCGGTTGACGGGCAGGAGCAGCGCGAAAGGGGGGAGACCGATGGCCACCGCGTCCACGTCGCCCGCTTCTTCGAACGCACCGAGCACACACACATGAGACGACGTGAGCGTGGGCCTCGCCCCCTCGCGAACGATCAGCGTGCTCGCGGCTGTGGCGAGGTCGACCACGCGAACCGAGTAGCTGGATGTTGGGCGCCCAAAGATACTCGTGGAGACCTCAACGTAGTAGGGCGCGGCCCGTGTCAGCCGCGTCACGATCTCGCGGTCGGCCGGGCCCGCGCAGCCGAACACGCCAACGCCTTGGACGAGCTGCCGTCCCTCGGGATCGAGGAGAGACAGCGTGGGTGTCTCGACACCCTCGTCGACTTCGAGGAGTACGGCGACGAAGGCACCCGCAGGCACGCTGATCGCGAAGTAGTCAGCGTCCGCGCTTCCCTCGATGCTTCCCGTCATCGCCACCCCAAGGGTGAGGGGGACCGCGTCGTCGACTTTGGCGTTTCCATCGTCGTCAAGCGCGGCAACCCGCGCGTCCGGCAAGGGGCCGGCTTCGCGCCTCCACGCGTCGACGGTCTGGACGCCACCGTCGCGGATGGGCTCTCCTGTATCGCCCACTGGCATCTCGGTCGCGCAGCCAAGCAGTGCCACAAACCCTGTGACCAGCACCTGTGTCGTGACGCGCCTCATCGCAGCACCGTCACGTCCATGCCCGCCGGGTACGCGTAGCTCACGAAGTTGTCGAAGCCGGACACCACGACGCCCACCGGCACGCTTGAGCG
Organism: Sandaracinaceae bacterium; assembly: GCA_044373065.1. Lineage (GTDB taxonomy): Bacteria > Myxococcota_A > Polyangia > Polyangiales > Sandaracinaceae > JAFLCL01. Next base: position 17,430 of record JBILQT010000015.1, on the reverse strand, counting down.
AATGCGATGCGCCCCATCGGCCTGGACGCCAAGACGCACGGAGAAGTCTCCAACCACCTCGGGGAACGAAAGCGCACAGCGGTGGATCACCCACGGTGGAGGCTCGCCGCTCCCGAGCGGCCGTCCGTCGGATGCGCTCCGTTCACACGTACCGGGCAGCGGTACGCCGTCGAGCAGGATTTCCGCATCTGGCGGCGCCACCAAAGTGATCGCATCGAATCCATACGTGTCGGGCGTGAGGAACACGTAGTCGGTGCGGAACTGGTCCACGGGCGGCACCACGATCAGGGCCGGATCCCCACCCGGATACTCGAAGGGGATTCCCGCGGCCTCCTGACCAATGAGCAACTGCACGACGGAGACGGGCTGCGAGGCCACCAACTCGGTGTCTCTATCGAGAATCAGCGTGGCGACCTCGCCCTCTTCCAGCGTGAACGCGTCGTAGGGACTGCGGAGGCGTGTATCGATGCGCGTCGTCCCGGGCGCCACCGCGAGTACCCGCACGATCTCGTACTCCTCGGCCTCGGGGAGCGCGAACGAGCCGTCGAGGAGTGCTTGGTTGATCGCGCGCGCGCGGGCCGGGGTGCGTGCCAGCACGAACTCCAGGCCGAGCGAACTGTCTGGAATGAGCTGTTCCTCAAGGTGATCGGCACAGCAGAGGCGGTCTGCACGCGTCTCATACGCTGGGACGTCGGCGCCCTCGGATCCCGAGTACACCGCGACCCCGCGATCGGACTCGACGACCGTGCCGGTGAAGTCGGCGTTGAACCTGTCACTCTCAAGGTTGAGAACGTCGAAGGGGCCCAGCGTGAAAGTGGCCTCGTCGCCTGCACTCCACGACGCGACGTCGCCGACCCCAAGCACCCGCCCCGCGAGGGCGCCGAAGCGGACCCTCACCGAGGTGGCTGCTTCCGTTCCGACAATGGTGAGCGTCGAGCGAAAGTCTTCCCCAGCGGAGCGCTGATCGACGCGGCCTCGCGAGGAGATGTTCTGGGGCCAGCCGATCACCGTCGTGCGGGTGCCCAGCGCCGACGTTGGCAAGAGGAGCGAGGCGTCGTTCGAGAAGACGTCGGCCTGGGCGAGCGGGTTGAACTGATAGGCGATGACTGGGTGCGAGGCCCGAAGGCGGTACGCTCGGCGCGTGAGCGCGCTGCCCGTCTCGACCCACATGGCACCGTCCGTGCGGCCGTCGATGCGCCTGCGGGGAAGCGAGAAGGTCTCAACGTCGGTGGAGGGCACGTCGACCTCGCCCACGATGCGAAGGCGGGCTGGCTCGCCTGGCTCGGCATCGTCGACCTCCAGCACCGCGCGGATCGTGAACGGGTTGGGATTCGACACGATGATCCCGAACGGCGGCGCATACGACCCCCTGGTGTCGAGATCGACGGGATAGAACGTGCACCCCTCATATGAGCGGTCCGCTGCGGCCTCGTCGCACAAGCTCACGCAGCGCGCCCCAGAGCAGGCCTCGCCTGCCTCAAGATCGCACGTCTCCGTGACCTCCCACGTCGCGTCTGCCGCGCACCGGGCGGCGTTGCCCTCGAAGCAGCCGAGCGTGTTGGGGATGCAGGTCACGCACGCCCCGTCCAAGCAACGATCGCCAAGGAGGGTGCAGTCGGTCCGCGCGCTGCGCACCAAGGGCCCGTCTTCAAGACACGTGACCGCCACCGGGCCATCGCAGAACGACTCGCCCGATCGACTGCAGACGCGCGGCGTCCCGTCGGGTGGCACGCCTGCGTCCGTGATGAGGAGAGGCGAGACCGTGCAGCCGGAGAGGAGGGCCGCGCAGACCACGATGCATCGAATCAGAGTTGGCATGGTCACTCCGCGGTGAACTGGGTTTGGTTGAAGGACGAGCGACGAATCGCCAGCGAGTCGAGGACACGGGTATCGATGCGGTCGAAGTCCAACCCCGCGATGTCGTACACGCCCGTCGTCACATCGAGCGTTCCGGGCTGCAGGAACTCGAAGCCCGGCTCGATCTGGAGATCCGGCAGGGTGAGCGCGCGCGCACTTGGGTGCGCGATGATGTAGTAGACCGCGCCCCTCGGGGGCGTGACCTGGATACGCTGCAGGCTCGCGCCCTCGCTCGCGAGCTCCCACCTCAACGTGCGATCCGCGATGACAAGTCCCGGCGTGCTCGGCACGGTGAAGTTGGGGATTCCGAGGAATGCGCTTGCAGACACCTGCACTTGGTCGACGGCGAGCGGGCTGCGTACGACGAGGCGTGTGTGCGGCTGCTGGTACCAGGCGTTGCTCACGGCACTCGACGTGAGGATGACGAAGAGCTCCTGCTCTGCCTCGGCGAAGCTACCTTCCCTCGTGGGCTGCAGCGGGATGTCGAGCCCCAGGGGATTGCCCGTGAGGTCGTCGATCCCAAGGTCGCTGCGATTTCCGAAGAGCGGCAGGCCCGCAGCGATTCCGGGCGCGGAATACCGCACGAGGACGCGCAGCTGGTCCAGCGTGCCCGGCGCGAAGGTGCCGAAGCCGCCGACGTAGACAGGGCCGACCGTGGGCACCTCCGAGGAGATCCGTCGGCCCGCGGCGAGGAGCGTGTCCATGCGCACGTCCACCCCGGGAAGCTCCATCGCCGGTCTGGGCACGACGGGGCGGCTAAGTCCCGCGACGTAAGGTGTGAATCCGAGCGGCCCTTCGATCCCAGCGATCGCATAGGCGACCACGGACTGCAGCATGGCTCCGCCCTCGCGCTCTTCCCGCACGGTGTAGCGGTATCCGAGGGTCCCGCGGTCGGACTCGGTCACGCGCTGGAAAGGCGAGACCTGCGCGCTCGTCCCGTCGCCGTTGAACAGGTTCCGCCCGCTCGCGATGCCGACGTAGGCGACCCGCTCTTCTCCAGGACCCGGCTCAGGCACCCCTCGCCACTCAAACGTGGGCTCGGGGAACTCAACGCCATCGTAGAACACCAGCTCCCCGCTCAGGGACTTGGTCGAAGGACCTCCGCCTCCACTTCCTCCGCCCTCTACGCAAGACAAATAGGCGAGGCGCAGGCCTGCAGTGACGTAGGTCGCGTCGAGGCCAATGAACCCGGCGTGATGATAGCAGGGGTGTGATGCAAAGACGTCGACTCGCCCTCGGAGGTCGTCTCCCGAGAACACTACCGTTCCATCGGGCCCGGTGATGGCGCGGTAGGAATACACGCCGTTGCGACCCGCGAATACCAGGGCTCCCTGGAGGGGTGCCTGGCCGAGTCCACGGACGAGAACCGTGAGCGTCCCGTCGAGGGGCCCGCCGCCGAGTCCGCCGAACGCACGGAAGGGGTTCTCGTAGGTGAAGGCATCGCGAAGGACGATGTCGCTCGCTCCCGTATCCAACACCACATCGACCACGCCGAGTGGGTGCATGGGCGTTCGGCACGAGGCTTCAGTCGGGCTGAGGACGCGGATGTCGGTGCATGGGGCGCCGTCGAGGGTGACGCCGAGCCCCGCCGCGAAGGTGTCGCTCGCCGCGGTGATGCGCAGCCGTGTCCCACCCGCTGGCGGGCCCGCCTGAGGACTCAGTCCAACCGCGTCATACGTGTAGGCGTTCTCCAGCGAGCGCTGCGTGATTCCGTCATCAACCTCTACTGTCACCGCACCCGGCGCATGAGGTGGCATCCGCACTTCGAGGCGATTCGGGTCGACGCGGCGCACGTCGGCGGGGGGCACGGCCGCGCCGTCGATCGTCACGACGATCGCAGAGTTGGTAAAGCCCGCCCCGCGCAGCACGACGAGGTTGCCCCCGCTGAAGGGGCCGTGACTCGGGAGGACGCGAACGAACTCAAGCACCGTCGGCGCCCCGCTATCCGACGCGTCGCGGCCCCCGCTGCTTCCGGCATCGGGGATAGGCCCTACATCCACAACCAAGAGCGGCCCGCGACAGCCCGCAGCAAAGACGATGAGAAGCAGAATTAAGAATCGAGTCATGGGTGCCCTTCGGTCTGGAGGAAGATGGAGCTGTCTGTGGGAGTGACGTTCCGGGCCAACCGGCTCAGCAATTCGTCAACGAGGAAGTTTTTTGAGCCGGTTCGTGCGCTTCGTTGCTCTCCTAGTTCGCGCGCTCGCCCTCGCGACGTTCGCCCCTGCCCCGCACCATGAAAGCCGCCCACGCCAGCCTGCGCCCTCTGGAGCCCTCTGATGGGGTGCTGGCGGAGCGCGCCGCGCGGGGCGACGAGCGCGCACTCGGGCAACTCTACCAACGTCACGCGCGCTACGTGGCTGGTGTGGCCCACCGCCTGCTCGGCAACGACGATGTGGACGACATCGTCCAAGAGACATTTCTCGCCGCAGCAGAGCACCTCGCTTCGCTGCGCGACACGGAGGCCATTCGGCCATGGCTCGCGCGCATCGCGGCGCGCAAGGTGATGCTCCGGTTCAGCACGCGAAGCCGATTCCAACGCTTCCTTGGGAGCCTGGTGTCGACGGCTGCGACCCGCAGTGAGCCTCACGTCGTGCACGCCGTCTCGGCGCTGGCCCGCGCCCTTGAGCAGCTCCCTCCCGCACAGCGCATCCCTTGGGTGTTGCATCGGGTGGAGGGAGAAACACTCCCTGAGGTGGCTTCTGTGGTGGGCGCCTCTCTGGCGACCGTGAAGCGGCGCATCGCCGAAGCCGACGCCCGGCTTTCGGAGTGGAGGGTGATCGACGATGACTAGCCGCGAGCAAGCGATCGCCGCATTGCGTGAGGAGACGGAAGCGCGCTGGGATGACTTGCGTGAGCAGCGTGTGCTCGCCGAGCTGCGACGGCGGAACCGCGTGGGGAGCGTGAAGCCACCGCCGTGGCGTCGAGGTGCACTGGCCTTCGCGCTCGTCGCCGCGATTGCGGCGCTCTGGCCCCTGCTCGCTGGGACACCGCAGACCCGGACCGCCTGGGTGCTCGAAGATGGTTCGGAGGTGACGCTCGAGGACGGCGCTCGGGTCGAGGTCGAGGTCTCGACCCCTTTGTTGCTCCGCGTCGTGCAGCGCCGTGGTCGCGCGCAGTATGCAGTGACCCGCAACCCGGAGCGCGCCTTCGAGGTCGTGACTGAGCGGGCCACGGTGCGTGTACGAGGCACCGTCTTCGAGGTGACGGTGCTCGATGATGCCACCGAGGTCTCGGTCTCCGAAGGATGCGTCGAGGTGCAGGACGACGCACGTGCGGTGCTGCTCGGCCCTGGCGAGACCATCCGTGTCGTCGACTCCGCCCGCCCGCCCACACTGGCGGCTCCAGAGGAGCCTTCCCTCGATGAGCATGTGGAGGACGATCCGCACGAGGTCACCGCGCTTCCCGAGGAGACCCCGCCCGAGCGAGAGCCCGTGGTCGACGCCGCGACACTGGAGGCGCGTGCCATCAATGCGCGGCGCGCGGGCCGAATCGATCAGGCCGCAAGCCTCTTTGCGCGCGCGGAGCAGCGAGCCGCGGACCCTGAAGAGCGCGCCCGGCTCGCGTTCACCCTCGGCCGCGTGGAGTCGATGCGCGGGCGCACGCGCGCTGCGGCGCAGGCATTCGAGCGCTGTGCACGGGCCGATACGAGCGGAGCGCTTGCAGAGGACGCGACCGCGTCAGCTGCCGAGGCGTGGTTCGGCGTGGGGGAGGATGCGCGCGGCAGAGCCACTGCGGTACGATACCTCCAACGTTGGCCGACGGGTTTACACGCGACCGGGATGCGCCTCTTGGCGAACGAGTGAGCGCGCGTGCGTGCGTGGTGTGGCTCTTCACGGCGCTTCTGCTTGCTGCGATCAGCCCTGCGCGAGCGGAGGCGCAGCTCGCCATCGCGCTCGACGGCTGCGGAAGCGTGAACCCGCTGGAGGTCGCTGCGGCGCTTGAGCTGGAGCTCGGCCCCTCGGTGGGCCTCTCGATCCGCGTCATCTGCGAGAACGGCGCGGTGTCCATCGACGTCGCCGATCGCATGACCGACAAGCGCGTGTCGAGGCGCGTCGAAGGCGTGGATGTCGCGCGCCCAGGCGCGGCGCAGGTCGTTGCGCTGCTCGCATCCGAGCTGGTTCTCGCATCCTGGGCCGAGCTGCTCCTTGCGCCGCGCGGCGGTGCCGAGGACGAGCGGGCGCGGGCCAGGGTGCTCGCAGAGCTTCGGGAGCGTGATCGCGCCGCGACCCCCGAGGCCACGAGCACCGCTGCGCCTCCGGAAGCCGCAACACGAAGCGAAGCCGTCGCAGTGCAGGGCATGCCGACGCCGAACGAAGGCGCGCCGATCACGCAGACCCAAGCGCCAAGCGATGACATGCGGGTCGCAACCGAGACGACAACCGAGGCGACAACCGAGGCGACAACCGAGGCGACAACCGAGGCGACAACCGAGACGATACCGGACGTCGCCGTCGCTGATCCGACGCCTCACGCGTCGCTCAGGCTCGATCTCACCGGCGGAGTGCACCTGCGTGATCTGGCGGCGCCATTCGCGCCCGTGGTCGTCGCGCTTCGAGGCGCGGCGCGCGTTGACGACACCTGGTCGATAGGTCTCCGCGCTTCGGTCGAGATCGGCGAGATCGCACGAGACGCTGGCACCGTCTCGTATACGGCCGTCGGCACCGGCTTCATCGTAGGGCTCGAGACCTTGCGCGAGGATGTATTCGCCCTCGACCTCTTCCTCGAAGCACGCGGCGCCTGGGCCCGCCTCGACGCGCGTCCCGCACGCTCAAGCATCGAGGGGCGCGCGCTCGACGCTGTCCTCGTCGAGCTTGAGGGCACACTCGCCCCGTCGCTCGTGGTCGGCGTATTCAACCTCGCCCTCGAAGCGTCGCTGGGTGTCACGATCATCGGGCCGGTGGGCACCGTGACCGCCGAGCCGGACGTCACGCTCCCTGGGCTCTTCTTCGGGCTCGGGCTCGCGATTGGCCTTCGCTGAGGGCTTTGCCCCTGCCGATGTGCACCTTCGGGTCCTGGGACCTTCACGGGCGATGTGTCGCATCGATTCCTCACCTCCTCGGACCTTCGTGAGCGATGCGCCGTATCGATTCCTCACCTCCCGGGACCTTCACGGGCGATGTGTCGCATCGATTCCTCACCTCCCGGGACCTTCGGGGGTCGATGTGTCGCATCGCCATTTTGGGTCCAGTGACACCCAAAAACGATGCGATGCATCGCGGTTTCAGGTCCGAGGACCTTCGCGGGCGATGTGTCGCATCGCTTTTTGGGTCCAAGTACACCCAATGACGCTGTGACACATCGATCGGTTGGGTCCGGGGACACCCAAAAACGATGCGGTGCATCGCGGTTCCATCTGCAGGGACCTTTCTGGGCGATGTGTCGCCTCGTTTGGGCAGGTCCGTGGAGGTGCGCGGGCGATGTTGCGTTGCGGTGGCGAAGGTCCGGGGAGGTGAACGCCTGCCTGTGCTTCGAGTTTCCAATCGGGCCGTGAGGCCTCACGCTCGGGGCATGCTCACCCTTCGCCGCGCGCACGATCGAGGTCACGCCAACCACGGCTGGCTCGACAGTCACCACACCTTCTCCTTCGCTGGCTACAGCGACCCTAACCACATGGGCTTTCGCGCGCTGCGCGTGATCAATGAGGATCGCGTGGAGGCCGGTCGTGGCTTTGGGACGCATGGGCATCGCGACATGGAGATCGTCTCCTACGTGCTTGAGGGCGCGCTTGAGCATCGCGACTCGATGGGCACCAAGGGGCTGATTCTCCCGGGCGATGTGCAGCGCATGAGTGCGGGCACCGGTGTGATGCACAGCGAGTTCAATGCCTCGAAGACCGAGCTCGTTCACTTCCTTCAGATCTGGCTCATTCCCTCGAAGATGGGCATCGCGCCGGGCTACGAGCAGAAGACGTTTCCGGCCGAGTCCAAGCAAGGCAAGTTGCGTCTGGTGGCCTCACCCGAAGGTCGCGATGGGAGCGTGACGATCACGAGCCATGCGGCGCTCTACGCGGGCCTCTTCAGTGCGGGCGAGCGTGCAACGCACCTGCTCCCGGCGGGACGTCATGCGTGGGTGCATGTCGCCAAGGGGCAGGCGCGCGTGAATGGTCATGTGCTTGAAGCCGGCGATGCCGCGGCGCTCACGAACGAGCCGCATGTCGACATCGAGGGGACGACCTCAGGCGAGGTGCTCGTCTTCGACCTCGGCTGAGGCCTTAGTGCAATTTGCAGCTCACTGATTCGCTCTTTCGGCACGCAAGATTTTGGTTTCAGCGCGAGCGCGCCCGCAGGGCCAGACCGAGGCGTAGCAGCGCTACCGGTGATCGCAGAGCAGCGCAGCAACGGAGTTGCGAGCAGCCGAGAACCCGGCAGGGCTGGACCGAGGACGTAAGCCGCGATCAAACCAAAAGATAAGTGCCTAGTGAATCAGCGCGGTGGAAGCGCCGACGAGCCCACCCAGCGTTGCAATCGCGATGACACGTGGTGACGAGGTGAGACGTGGCGGTGTGCGCGAGGCCTGCCGCCATGTCGCTTGCTGACGCAGCAATGCGCGCACCCAGAGCATGCCGAGCACGAGCGTCACACCTGCGGCAACGGGCGTGAGGAGCGCGCCGATCGCGAGCGCCAAGCGCACCACGGTCGCGTCGACCCAGCCGCGCGTGTAGGCCCACATCGTTGGCACTGCGAGCACGCCGAGTGCGATGAGTGCGGGCGCGACGTGTGGTGATGCGAAGGCCAACCCGAGGCCTGAGGCCAGGCCTGCGAGGGTGAGCGCATTGGGGACATCACCCGTCGATCGCTCGCGATCCACAGCGATCTTGGCGACGACGACAAAGGCCGCGGCACGCAAACCAAAGAGCACGTAGTCGTCCACGGCGCGAGCACTACCCCCAGCGCGGCTGCATCGCCAGTCGCGTGCTCTTGGACACGAGTCCGTTGTGTAGAGAGAGCCCATCGGCATGTAGCGAAGGGGTTGTTAGGGGAAGCGAAGCGGCCCCTAACCCGCGCCGCGAAGCGACGCAGCAACACAGAGCCCAAAGGGGGTGCCCATCGGCAGGGGCAAAGCCCCGAGAGATCCCGCGTGTGGAGTGAGGAGCGAAGCGACGAATCTCCCAGCGGAAGGGGTTGTTAGGGGAAGCGAAGCGGCCCCTAACCCGCGGCGCGAAGCGCCGCAGCAACACAGAGCCAGAAGGGGGTGCCCATCGGCAGGGGCAAAGCCCCGAGAGATCCGCGTAGGTGAGGAGCGAAGCGAAGCGCAGCGACGAGCCTAGCGAAGGGGTTGTTAGGGGAAGCGAAGCGGCCCCTAACCCGCGGCGCAAAGCGCCGCAGCAACACAGTACACTCCGCCCGTGAGCACGATCGACCTCTCACCCGGCTCCATCTTCGCGGGTCAATTTCGGATTGTTCGCCCGCTCGCCAAAGGCGGGATGGGCGCGGTCTATGTCGTGGAGCAATCGGGTACCGGAAGAGAGCGCGCGCTCAAGCTCATGCACCCCATCCTCATCGCCGATGAGAAGAGCGTGGAGCGCTTCGAGCGTGAGGCGCGTGTCGGCTCGCTCATCGATAGCGATCACGTCGTCGAGGTCGTCGCGGCTGGGGTCGAGAGCAAGGGCCCAACGCCCTGGCTCTGCATGGAATTGCTGAAGGGCGAGACGCTCGCCGATCGCATCGAAAAGCGGGGGCTTCCGCCGCGTGACGAGGTGATCGAGATCATGAAGCAGCTCGGTCACGCGATCGTCGCAGCGCACAAAGCGGGCATCATTCATCGCGATCTCAAGCCCGAGAATATCTTCCTCGCCGAGTCACGAAGAGAGGGCGCGCCCTTCACGCTCAAGGTGCTCGACTTCGGTGTCGCCACGCTCACGACGGAGCTTCAAGGGCCCAAGACAACGCAGGGCGTGGGCTCGCCGATGTGGATGGCGCCGGAGCAGACCAACACGGGCAAGGTCGTCCCGCAGACTGACCTCTGGGCCATCGGCCTCATCGCGTTCTATCTCCTGACGGGCCAGTCGTATTGGGTCTCTGCGGGCACAGCAGGCTCGACGATCACGGCGCTCCTGGTGGAGATCATGGTCGAGCCGCTTGTGAGTGCCTCCGAGCGCGCAGGCGTGGTTGCCCCGAATGTGCCGCTGCCTCCAGGCTTTGATGCGTGGCTCTCGCGCTTGCTCGTGCGTGACCCGAGGGGCCGCTTTGCAACGGCCGAGGAGACGTTTGCGACGCTGCATGCGGTGCTGCGTGGAGAGAGCCCACGCGGCAGCAATCCCGAGTTCTTCGCGCGCAAAGAGGCCTTCCAACAAACTGCGCCCGCGCCCTCGGTGACAACGCCACAGCCCCCGATGGCCGCGCCCGCGATGCCGGCGGTGCATGCACCAGTGCATGCACCGAGCACGGTGGTCGTGGCGCCCAAGCGGCGCGTGTGGCCCTGGGTCTTCTTCGCGATGTTCGCTTTCGGCGGCACATGCATCGCAGCGCTTGCGTGGCACGCGATGACGACACTCGGTGAGGCCGCACAGGGCCTCGCTGCGAACGGCGGCCTTCAGGCAGACGGGCCCGACCGACTCAACATTCGGAACCCGAGCACCGGAGGTCGCGTTCTCTCCATCACGCCCCAAGGCATCGAAGTCACGCTGCCTGAGGATGCCGGCGTCGCGCCGGAGCCGATCGTTCCCAATGCGGAGGTCGACGACGAAGAGGAAGCGGACGACGAAGAAGAGGAAGACGAAGAGGAAGACGAAGACGCAGAAGAGCAAGACGACGACGCAGAAGAGCAAGACGAAGAGGAAGACGCCCCCACGCTGGAAGCGCCCCGTGGGCCACGCATGCCGCGCGGACGCGGACGTGGACGACATGTGCAGCCAGACTCGACCGATTCAGGGGCGAGAAACTTTCGTGACCTCGTGATTCATCGCTGCTTGCAAGACCTTCGCAACGACGGTCTCGCGCTGCCGCGCACCCGCTACACGTTCGCGCGAGACGGTCGTGTCGAGCCGCGTACGACGGACGTGCAGCAGCGCTTCGCGCGTTGTGTGGTGGGGACGGGTGTGCGTGCGAATGACTACGCATTCACGCTTCCTTGAACGGCATGTCAGACCGCTTCGGCACCTACACGCTTCTTGAACAGCTCGGCCAGGGCGGCATGGCCGTGGTGCATCGCGCCGAGCGCGTCGGCGAGGCTGGCTTCAAGAAGAAGGTCGCGATCAAGCGCATCCTTCCGCAGTACCGGAGAGACCCTTCCCTCCTCGAGCGCTTCGCAGCCGAGGCTCGAACCAACGCGCGCCTCGATCATCCAAACCTCGTCCAGGTGCTCGACTTCGGCATCGATCCCGAGCCCTACCTCGTCCTTGAGTACATCGAGGGCGTGAGCCTCTCGCAGCTGATGCAGCGCCTGCTTGCAAAGAATGAGCGCCTCGAGGTCGCGGCCGTGCTCTTCATCGCAGCCGAGGTCGCCAACGGTCTCGATCACGCGCATCGCAAGCGCGGCGATGACGGAAAGCCGCTCGGCATCGTGCATCGCGATGTCTCCCCGCAGAACGTGCTGCTCTCGAATGAAGGCGGCGTGAAGGTCTCCGACTTCGGTCTCGTGAAGGCCGCCGACAACGTGCTGAAGACCGCGAGCGGCATCTCGATCGGCAAGCTCAGCTACATGGCCCCCGAGCAAGCGATGGGGCAGGAGACCGATGCGCGCGCCGACATCTTCAGCCTCGGCGTGACGATCTGGGAGATGCTGACCTTGCGCTCGCTGATCTCGCCGGATGACCCCGCGAAGGCCGCAAAGCTTGTGCAGAGTGGGCAATTCGACCCGGTCTCACGCTACCGGCCCGATGTGGACCCGCGCATCGACACGATCGTTGCGCAATGCCTGAAGGTCGACCGCGAGCTGCGCATGCCCTCGGCGCAACAGCTGAGCCTCGAGCTCCGCGAGCTCTTGCACGAGACCTCTGCGGGCTACGGAAGACAGCAGCTTGCAAGACTGCTCCAGTGGCTCTTCGACGAGCGTGGCTGGGCGTTGCCAGAGCCCGAGCGACCGATCGCACAACCGACGGCCGAGGACCGCGCGAGCATGATCCCGGTGACGCCCGCGGTCGTCGCGATGCAGCGTCAGGACGAGCGCGCACCAAGCTCGATGCCAGCGCCTCCGCGCACCTCGCTGCCGCCCTACGAGGCGGGTCGTTTCACGGGCCCACTGCTTCACGAAGACGTCCCGCGGATGTTTGGTGCGGAGCCCATCGCGGACACGCGGCCAAGCGCCTTGCCCGCACAGGTTCCGGGCGTCGTGCAGCCTGCGCCCCAGCCGCTTCCCATCCCGCAGGTGGCCGCGCAGGTGGCCGCTCAAGCTGCGCCCACCAAGAGCGCAACGAGTGCCCGCAGGCGTTGGGCGATTCTCTTCGTCTCGTTTGGCCTCGTGCTCTCGCTCGCCTTGGCCGCCATTGGGCTCGTCGCGCTGGGGCTCGCGGGTTGGCAACTCACCGCAGATCATCGCGGCGCGCTCACCGTCGAAACGCAGCCGCCCGGCGCTGAGATTTTTGTGGGCTCGGAGCGCATCGGGAGCTCGCCTTGTGTGGTGCCACCGGAGCGCTTGGTCGGTGAGCCGGTGATCGCCGTGGCACCCGGGTTTGAGCCGCAGGTGCTGCGCGCAGAGCGCATCGCCGAGCTCACACGGGTTGCCGATCATCGTGCGCATCTCGACCTTCAAGCGACGGGCACGCCCTCCATCGCGCTCTACGTTCTCTATGACGGACAAGGGCTTGTCTACTCTCACGAGGGCACGGGTGTCCTTGGCAGTGCGCCGGGTGTGTTGCGCCTGAGTCAAGGCGCCTCGCGATCACTCACGCTCGTCGATGATGTGAGCGGCGCGCATCGCGCGCTGGATGCAACGGGATGTCGACCTGGCACCGTCTGCGTGCGTTCGGTGCGCTGACCACCGATAGCCCCACGCTATCGTGTTGATACCCGAAGACGTGCTTGACCCCTACTGACTTGCGACCACAGTCAGAGCATGCGCACCACACGTCTTCGCACACTCACCCTTCTGGCCTCCCTCGGTGGCCTCGCTCTCACGGCTTGTGGATCATCCGATGAGACGCCCACGCCCACTGCGGTGACGGAGCCGAGCGCGCCCACACCGCCTCCGCCACCTCCCATCGAGCCACTCCCTGAGCACGCAACCTTCGACATGCCCAAGGCCATGCTCGGTCGCCGCCTCTATCACGACACGCGTCTGAGCGGAGACGGCACGCTCTCCTGCGCGAGCTGTCATAACGTCGCGGCCGGTGGTGCAGAGCCACGCGCAGTCTCGACGGGCATTCACGGCCAGCAGGGGCCGATCAACTCGCCGACCGTGCTCAACTCCGGGCTCAACTTCGTCCAGTTCTGGGATGGCCGCGCGGCCACGTTGGAAGAGCAAGCCGCAGGCCCCGTGGCCAATCCGATCGAGATGGGCGCGAACTGGGAGACAGTCGTCGCCACGCTTCAAGCAAGCCCCGCCGACGTCGCGGAATTCGCCACCGTCTACCAAGACGGAATCACGCAGGCGAACGTGACCAACGCCATCGCCGAGTACGAGCGCTCGCTCCAAACGCCTTCGCGCTTCGATGCTTTCCTTCGCGGCAACACGAGCGCGCTCAATGAGCAAGAGCAGCGCGGCTGGGCGACGTTCACCGAGGTGGGCTGCACAACCTGCCATCGCGGCCAGAACATCGGCGGCGGCATGTACCAGCGCATGGGCCTTGTGCAGAACTACTTCGAGCAGCGTGGGACGCCGCTCACCGAGGCCGACAACGGTCGCTTCAACGTCACGCATGACGAGGCCGATCGCCATCGCTTCAAGGTGCCGACGCTGCGCAACATCGCGCTGACCGCGCCCTACTTCCACGATGCCTCGCAGCAGGAGCTTGGCGGCGCCGTGCGTGTGATGGGCCGCGTGCAGCTCAACCGCGATCTCACCGATGCACAGGTGAACGACATCGTCGCCTTCCTCGGCTCGCTCACGGGCACCTTGCCCGAGCACGCCCTCATGCCCGCAACGACGCCCGCCGCGACGCCGACGCCCGAAGCGACACCTGGAGCGACGGGAACAACCGCAGCGGCACCGACGCCCGCAGCGGCACCGACGCCCGCAGCGGCACCGACACCCGCAGCGACGCCCACACCCGCGCAGTGAACACACCGAAGCAAGAGGGCACGTACCGCGAGTCGCGACGCATTCGTTCGCGCAAAGCGGTGCGTTGCCTTCGTTGCCGTTATTCGCGTGTCGTCTGCCCGTGTGATCTCTTCGAGGCCACGCAGCTTCAGACGCGCACCAAAGTCGCGGTCGTCGCGCACTACATCGAGCTGATGAAGACGACGAATACGTCGCGCCTTGCAGCCGCGTGTTTGCCCAACAGCATCGTGCGTGGACGTGGCAACCCAAGCGATCGAGAGTCGCCGCCCGTGCCCGAGGGCAAGCGCCTTGTGCTCTTTCCAAGCGAGCATGCGCGCGTGCTCACGAAGGGAGATGCCGCGGACGATCTCATCCTCCTGGTACCCGATGGAACCTGGGGACAAGTGCATCGTGTGGTGAAGCGCGACCCTTGGTTTGAAGGCGCAGAGCACGTCTCGTTGCCACCGCATGACAGGTATGCGCGCTACCAACTTCGCATGACCGAGAAGGAGAACGCCTGCTCCACGCTGGAAGCGATCGCCCTTGCGCTCGGTGTGCTCGAAGGGCCGCACATCGAGGAGCCTCTGCTCGCGCTCTTTGATGAGTTCGTGCGGCGTGCACTTCAGAGCCGTGAAGGTGGCTGAGCGAGTCGCGTGCAGGCACGTGTGGCTCAAGTTGACGGGTGCCGTGTCGATTGCGCTGAGCATGCTCTTGAGCCTGCTCGCGCCTGACATGGCGGTGGCGCAGTCGAACGCCGAGAGTCCTTCCATCTCCGTGATGCCATGGCCGTTCGCGCCTCCTTGCTTGAGCGATCAAGGCTTGGCCGCGGGCATCCAGACAACGCTCGGCTACCCCGTTCAAGTCGGCGCGCACGATGCGCAGATTCAGGTGCACGTGGTGGCGTCGGCCTCGACGCTCACGCTCCGTGTCACTGGCAACGCGTTTGAGGCCACACGTTCGCTTGAGTCTGCGTCGGGCTGCGAGGGGATGGTCGATGCCGCGATCGTCGTGGCTGCACTGCTCGTCGACGACGCCATGCGCACCATCCCCGCGGCTCCACCCGCGCGCCCACTCACCCCGCCCGCGCCGACCGCGCCGACCTCGATGGGCACCATCGCTGCGCGTGTGCCGCTCTCTATAAGCGGCCTAGCGTGGCCTTCTGTTGCGCTGGGTGTGGGCGTGGAGGTGGAGCTTGGCTACCGACTCGATCCGCAGACCTCGCTCAGCGCGATCGGGGGCATTCAGGTCGTGCCCGACTACGAAGCAGCGGCTGGTGAGGAGCGCGTCGCAGTGGGCGCGCGTCTCGGTCGCCTCGGGGTCGCGCTGCGCCTCGATGTGGTGCCCGAGTTGCGTCTCGCGCTGGCGCTCCTTGGTTCAGCGGGCGCCGTGCGGGTGGAGGGTCGATCGCTGGGCGAGCCACGTGGTGCAGAGCGCTTGTTCGCGATGGTCGAGGCGGAGGTCGCCGCGCGCTTGCGCTTGATAGGGCCGCTCGGCATTCGCCTTGGCGTTGGCACCGCCGCCGTCGTCACGCCGATCGTTCTTCGGTATCGCGATGGAGCCGGGCAGGAAGTACAGGCCTTCTCCAGCGCAGCCTTCGCGCTCCTTGGGTCCCTTGCGATCGATGTGGAGTTCGACTGAAGCGTGCCGCGCCGAAAAAAGTGAGCGCGGTTTGGGAAAGACGAAGTGCCCCGGACATCAGGGGGCATGGCGCAAGATGATCTCAAGAATCCGCTTCGATCTCTCTTCGAGGAATCGACGAAGCGACGCACGTTCCTCCAGACGATGGCGGCCAGCGGCGCCGCCCTCACCGTAGGTTGCCCCACCAGCGAGTCGTCTCCCGATGCACGCGCTGATGGCGCGGACGCGACCTCCGCCATCGATGCCGGGTTCATTCCTGCTGTGACGGGAAAGTATCGCTTCCAACAAGCGCGCCTCTTTCAGCGTGCCCACGCGAAGGTGGACCCCTTCACGTACACGAACTCACGTGGCGAGCGCATCCACTCGGAGTTCCACGACATTCACTACGATCGCGTGCTCGGAAGCGGCTACACGAACGTCATTGTGGGCGCGACGCAGCACTACCTCTGCGCGACCTCGAAGTGGCCCTGGAAGAATCGCTCGGGCGACTACGTCGGTGCCGATGGCATGCCGCAGAGCTCTGTCCCCTTTGCGAGCACGGTGCTCACAAGTGGCGGCCCCGCCAGCGTGATGATCGATGTGACCAGCGCGTACCGCTACCTGCGCGCTGAGAACCTCTGGTGCGCCTTCCTTCTTCGTACGACGCAAGCGCTTCAGCTCACGGGCGTGCTTCATCCGACGGCGACCCAATCGCGCATCGCGCTGACGCTGGAGGACGGCACCACACGCACGCTTCCTCTCTGGTACACGAGCTCAACGCTCCCAGGCACGGCGTATCCAAACGCGCACGAGGACATCGTCGAGGTGAGCCCTGCAGCGAACGGACTGATTGAGTTCGATAGGCCTTCCGCACCGCATGGAGGCGTTCGCTCCGCCACGCTCTATCTCGAACACCAGGGCACCGCCGCGCTCACGCTTGAGCTCTACGTCGTTGCGCCAGAGCGACCTGACATGACGCCCATCCTCGGCGCCGCCGCTGGGTACATGCTGGACGAAGGCCTCGCAGCGCATCCTGGCGTCATGGTCACGCAGCTCGTGAAGGACTCGACCACCATCGACGACATCCTCGATACGGCGAACAGCGGTGACTACAACAACCCGTACAACCCAGGTGGCGCGAGGCCGCTGACGCAGCGCCAAGAGGCCTTCTTCGACCCCACGCTCTGGGGGCAGCCCGCGCTCAGTGCCGCGGAGACCGCAACGAAACTTCCGCATCGCAACTTCGGCAAGTGGGTTGGAAGGACCTACCCGGAGAACAGCGATGGGCTGCCGAGCATGACGGTCGTCTCATCGTCGTACGCGCGCGACGGCTTTGTCCCGCTCGCACCAGGGCTCGGCGCGATTCACCTCAAGATGCCCGCGCATGCACCCCCGGATGGAACGACGTGGCGCGCCGACGGAGAGAACGGCACCGACGTTGATCTATGGTTGCCATATGATCAAATTGGACGCGTGCGTCGCATCCGATTTCGATATTACTTATTGCTTGGCGATGGCTGGGAGCCACGCATCGACTCGCTTCGCTACCACTTCGTCGAGACGCGATCGGCTGGTTCGGGAGGCGTCTCAGGGTCTTGGCCCGAGAGCTTTGGATACAACACGGTGGAGAGTCTCCGCGGGCTCTCTTCGCGTCCCTCCGACAACACCGGAAAGTTCTTTGGTGGCGCGCAGCACCAGGCGAATGGCTACTTCCCCTGTTACCAGCACCCGACGCGCATCGACGCCGAGGGCATGCCCAACGACACGCAGGTCGTTCGACTTCTGGGCGGTGGCTATGGCGCTTCCTCCGGAGGCGATGCG
>JBILQT010000211.1:0-13376 GCA_044373065.1 Sandaracinaceae bacterium | reverse complement strand
ACCCGTCCCCGAGCTCAACCCCCAGGTCCTCCGCCAGTCGCCTCACCCCCGCGATCACAAACTCAGGCTCCTCCACGCGGAGCCCGCGGAGAGCGCGCTCCTGATGCGCGGGGCTCATCAAGAAGCCCCGAAGCACGCGGTGCAGGTCCGTGCGAACGCCCGCCCCGTACGCGCCTTCTGCGGCCCGCCAAGAGGCATCGGTACACGTCACGCCGAAACATCGACAAAGCTCCCAAAGTGCAAAGCGAGCGCGCGGAGGTAGGCGCGCTCTTGCTCGCCCATCGTCGCAATCACGCCGTGATGCTGCATGCCGCTCTCGTAGCGTCGCAGCATCTCGAAAGGCGTCAGCGCGTAGGGCTCCGCATCGAACCAGGAGATGGCCTCGAGGAAGGGAAGCGAGGTCGGACGCGGCGGGAGCATGGGGTCAGCATATCGCGGACTCGGTGTCCGACTCTGTGTCCGAGTCCGAGGCGCTTCTCACTCCGCGTCAGGCAACGGCGTCACCCTATCGAACTGGTAGGGCCCCTCGGTCGCGCCCCACACCTGCATGCCCATTGCGTCGAAGCCTCGGTCCCACGAGGTGAGCCCCTCCGACGTGATGTGCACCTCGCTCGTCACGTAGGTTGCCCCGCGGAAATCACTCAAGCACTCGCTTCCCACCGTGCCCCCGTCGAACTGCGTTCCGTCCCAGTTCATCACGACGGCGCAGCCGGGTCGGTCCACGGTTTCCTCGAGGCTCACCGTGCGCATTGCGGCTTCGTCACAGGCGCCAACGAACGTCCGTGGTGCCGTGAGCTCGAGCACGCGCGAGACACCTTGCGTGTCCGTCATGCCCCGCTCGATCACGTAGACGCGTTGGCGATAGGGCATGCCTGCGGAGCCCGCAATCGCCTGCTCCACATAGAGCACGTGGGTGCCCAGCTCAGGCGCATCCACGCGGCACGCCGTCAAGCGCACGTCGAAGTAGGAGGGTTGCGTTTGCGATTGCGCGTTGGAGCTGAAGCGCCCGCTCAAGTGCCTGAAGAGCGTCGACTGGATGGGCTCGATGCGCGGGGCATCCGGAGGAGCAGAGGCATCGGGCGCGGCAGGCGAGCCTCCCTCGCAGCCCGCGAGAAGACCGGCAGTCAGGACGAGAGAGCGAGTGAGGACGCGAAGGCCGTTGGACATACGCGTCGACTATCACGCGAACCCTGGAGGTCTCGCCCAGCAGGAGGAAAGTCAGTCTTGCTGTTCTGGAAAGAGCGCCTACGCCTTCTTCTTCTTGGTCTTGGGTGCGAAGTGCTCCACCAGCATGTCGAGAAAGGCGCGCGTCCGCTTGGGCACGTGTCGGGTGGCGGGAAAGAAAACTTCGATGTCGATGAAGGAGCGCTTGGTGAATTCGGCCAGCACTTCCACCACCTGACCGGCCTTCAATTCCTGCTCGAAGAAGTAGGGGAACGAGTAGGCGAGACCGTGTCCATTCACCGTGCCCGCATAGAGAACTGCATTCGAGTTCGTCGTGAGCGTGCCGCGTGTCGGTACAACAATCGGCGTGCGGTCGCTCGCCTCGAAGTACCAGTCGCGCTTCACGTAGCTGAGGCAGTTGTAGCGAGAGAGGTCGTTGGGGTGCTTCGGCACGCCGTGCTCCGCCAGGTACCCCGGCGTTGCGTACACGGCGCCGCGGAACTCGAGCAGCTTTCGCCGTACGCGGCGGCTCTCGGGAAACTGCTCGTGCGGCAGCTTGCCAGCGACCAGCAAGTCAAAGTCCTCGTCCAAGTGCACACGCGGGTCCGATGCAATGGTGAGGGTCAGATGCACGGCAGGGTGGGCTGCGAGGTACGCGGGGATGACGCGATGGTGGAACCCCGAGCTCGCAAAGTAGGTCGGCATGATGACGCGGAGCTGTCCCTCCACCTTCTCGCGGCTGTTGCGCGTGCGCTCCTGGGCATCGGCAATGCGTCGCAATGGGTCGAGCACCTCGTCATAGAGTTGCTGTCCCAGCGAGGTGGGCGCGACCCGTCGCGTGCTCCGAGCCAGGAGGCTGACACCGAGACGGTTCTCCAGCGCCTGAATGCGCTTGGTGACCACGGGTGCCGAGAGCGAGAGCGCCTCGGCCGCACGCGCCATGGAGCCTCGCTGAACCACCATCACAAAGATGGAGAGATCATCGAAGTCCTCGCGTCGGACATGGTTGTTCATGGAAAGAGAGCGTTGCCGAATCGGCAACAAAGCGCGAGCGTGATGGTGCGCGACGCCGAAGCGCTAGCGGCTCACTTCTCTCGCTCGCGCAAGAACGCCTCGGCCGAGCCTGGCCCGACCATCGTCACCCACTCGCGCCGACGCGGATGCACCCGCACCATCACGAAATCGAGGGACTCACCACCGCCGCGCAACCACGGCACGTGCTCGGTCACCGTCACGCGGTAGGGCGCTCCCTGCTCCGGCGTGATCTCCAGCTCGGCGCGATGCAGGTACTCCTTCTTCTCGTTCCGCGTGGACGTCAACTCCATCGAGATGACCCGCGCGCGCGCCAGCTTGCCACCCGAGGCGAGCCACCCTCGCACCTGCGGCCACACCACGATCCGAAATATGACGAACACAAAGACGACGCCCAGAACGCGCGACGCCAACTCGGCAACAGAGTATCTAGGTTTGTGATCGCGTCCGAGTCCCAAGGCATCGAGCGTGGGGCCGTGATGCTCATCGCGCGGAGTCCGAGAGCGCCTGTCGCGCCGCCAGCAGAACGCGGGCATCCTCCCCTGCGATGCGCACCACTCGACTCCTCGCTTCCGCATCCCTGCTCGTGATGCTCCTGGCCCGGTGCGCCCCACCCGACCAAGGCCTGATCATCAACCTGCGAACAGACTTCGTGCCCGCCGTTGAGTTCGATGCGCTGCGCGTCTGGGTGGAGGGAGGTGAGTCGCGCGAGGTTGCCGTCAGAGCCTCGGAGCGCTTCTCACGCGCTCGGTACGTCACCACATTCCTCGACGTCCCGCGCGGACAGCGCAGGGTCGTCATGGCGCTCTCGCTCGGCGGGGTCGAGTTCACGCGACGCACGCACGACTTGCCCTTCAGCGGAAGCTACCTCGACACCTTCACGATCGAGCGAAGCTGCCTCGGCGTCGAGTGCTCGGTGATCGAGTCGTGCCGAGGACGTGTCTGCGTTCCAGCCACGTGCATCACGGGCGAAGAGCCCTCTTGCCCGCCACCGCAGTGCACAGACGACAGCATGTGCATGACGACCACGGCGTGCGTGAGCGCCGAGTGCGCCTCGGGTGTTTGCCTTGAGACACCGGATGACGCGCTCTGCCCAGCGGACCGATTGTGCGTCCCCGCGCAAGGCTGCGTCTCGGGCGCGTGCACGAGGTCCACACGCTGGTGGATCGGCAGCGGCAACGAGCGCGTGCAGCTTGCGGTCGACGGGATGGGGAATCGCTACGTGTCGGTGCGCGGCTCGATGGAGACGAGACCTGCGGGCACCACGGACGACTTCTTCCTCGCACGCATCGATGCCGACGAGGGCTACGCATGGGTCGCTCCGTACGCGGCCTGGGTCGGAGCAAGCGAGCGAGGTGTGTTCACCGGCGGGGCCGTGAACATGGGTGCGCAGATGGAGGTGAACCTCGACGAGCTCGACCCCGCGACAGGCGCAGTGCTGCGGCGCATCGGCTCACTCCGCAAAGCAAACGCGCCATCCGACCGCACCTTCCTCGCAAGCGGAACAGAGCTCGCCGTGCTCGCGACGATAGGCGACGTGACAACGTTCGAGACCCAGACGATCACCACGCTCACGCAAGGTCGCGATGTCGGCTACGTGCTTCTTCCGCCGAGCGCACCTCCGCGCGTCGGGTTCGGTGGAAGCGCGGGCGATGACCGCGTCTTGGGCGGCGTGTTCGATGGCAGCACGCTGCTGATGACCATGAGCTCTCCAAGCGCTCCGCTCTGCTTCGACTCGGTTTGCTCGTCCGCGTTGCGGCAAGTGGCAAGGGTAGAGCCAACGCGCGTGTCGTTTGAGGAAGGCCTTGCGGCCGTGTGGGCGGTGGATGGCGCGGGCAATCGCTACGGGCTCGGTACGAACAACAGGCTGCGAAGCACCACGCGCGAGGGCGCAATGCGCTGGGAGTCGGCGGCAAGCCGCGGCGAGAACCTGTTTGCGGTCTCGCCCACCGGCCGTCTCTTCGCCGCCGTCGAGGCCTTCCCCTCGGAGATGATCGCAGGTCACATGTTCGGGCTCAGGGACTCCGGTGCAGCGCTGCTTGAGCTCGACCCAGCCACAGGCCGCCCACTACGCGTCGAGGTGCTTCAGGGCCCCACGCGCGTGCTGCTCGGCGAGCTCTACGCAACGAACTCGACCGTCTACCTCAGCGGCCATACGGACACGCCCTTCGGCGACTGCGGTGCCGCGCCACCCACGGACAGCACCGGGGACGAAGGGTTTCTCGTCACCTGGCAACCGTGAAGTCGCGGTGGACGCAGGGCTCAGTGCGCGCGAACGACCCGCCCCGTCTCGGTATCCACAACGCGCGTTCGGTGCGCACGGTACTCGGTCCCATCGAAGCGATAGACCGTGATCGAGTGCTCGCAGCAACTCTCGCGGCACCACGCCTGGATGTCGCGCAGCCCACCGTGAACGCCTGCAAGGACGGTCGGAGTCGTGCCCGCGACAATCTCGCCGACGAAGCGCCAGGCGCCAGGCCCGGTGCTCACGTAGACGAGCCCAGGCAGGTTCGGTCCTGCACCCATCATCGAGTCGATCCACACGACGTAGTCCGGATGGCCGTCGCCGTTCAAGTCGGTCACCGCCTCCAGGCTCAGCGTCACACCAAGCTCCTCGCGTGAGTCAGAGGCCTGCCGCCAGCGGCAGGTGGTCGAACTCTCCTCCTGCGCAGCCCGAGCGCGCGCACAGGCGTCTGCTGTGATCGCCTGCGCAACTGACGCATCGCTCTGTGCCCGGGCACGTGCAGCGGATGCGAGCGACGAGAGCAAGAGGCTTGAGACCAGGAGCGCGAGCGTGCGTGCGTTGCGTGTCATGCACGGAGACTTCGCAAGCCCAAGGCCAACTCCGATCGACCTAGAAACACGGCCCGTGCGCGTCTCAAGCCGTGGCTCGCGGGCTGCACGCGTGTGTCATCCGGCCCGCAGTGCTTCGCAAGCGCACGGCGAATCCGAGTCCGGCCACGCGCCGCCGTTGATCTCCCCCGACGTCTCTGCGATGGAGTGTGCGCATGGCAGCCAAGAAGAAGCTCTCGTTCGACACCCTCCGGTCCGCGCTCGAAGCCACGCCCGGCATCTCGGTAGTCTCCGCAGAGCCCCTGTTCGACGAGGCGCTCGACCTCGCGACCAACGACGCCTCGCGCGCGTGCACGTTCGAGATCCGACATGCTCGCATCTCCGCCTGGCTGCTGACCTCATCGCGCTGGTTCAGGTCAGATGCGCTGTCGAAGTCGATCCTCAAGCAGGACTGGGCCGCTCCGCCGTTTTGGGCCGTCGGGTTGCTCCATAGGGGCAAGGAACTCTCCGTGGCGCGCGTCGACTTCTGGGGCCCGATGGTGGTGAGGCTCTGCATTCGCTGCGCGGAGGGAACGGCTCTTGTCAATTTTGCACTACCCGATCTCGACGACGCGTTGTCACGAGTTGAGCTGCTCAAGATTGTCTCGCGCGCGGTGGGGGCAGAGCTTACGTGCAAGGATTTCGCGTGGCGCGAGCTAAGTGCAGACGACCTCTGATCTCACCGTCGCATCCCCGCAACCGCCTCCGCCAAGTACGCCCGCGTCGCCGAATACGCCGCCTCCAGCCGCGCCGCGCCATGCAGCCCTACGCGCTCCCACGCGCCCTCGCGCGCCGTCTCTGGCAGCGTGTACGGCAACGTGGTCGGGATGTGTGAGAGTGCGCCCAGGAGCGCGTGATGCACGGGCGCACCGCCTTGCTCGACGCACCACTTCACGACCTCCCACGCATGCCTTGCGTGGCGTCCTTCATCGCGTGCGATGACCCTCAGCGCCTCTTGAATCGACTCCACTCCCGCAACCTTCGCGAGGCTTGCGAGCGTGCGCGCGGAGACGCCTTCGTGGAGCGCGCCATCGAAGAGCGAGTCCACCGCGAGGCGTGAGAGCGCGGCGATGCGCTCGGTCGGGCGTGCGTCCACGGAGCGCACCTCGGGGAAGGCTTCGGGGCCTTGTGCGAGGCCGTCGAACGACTGCGCGATGGCGAAGCAGAGCTCGGTGTGCGCGATCTCGTCGAGCGCATCTTCGTTGGCTGCGCGCAAGAGCTCGGGCGGTGCACCGAGGGCCATGAGGTCGAGGCTGAGCTGCGCGAAGGCCGCCACCGATGCGTGCTCGGTGCGTCCGTTCTCGCGCCATGCCTGCGCGATGGCCGCGCGCTCCTCTGCACTCTCCTGCGCAACAAAAGGTGCGTTCAACGCAGGAGGCCCAGCGAACGCGCGCCCCACCGCGCTCACCTTCGGGAGCATCACCTTGCCACCCACGCGAAGCTGTCGACCGCGTTGAAATCCATTCACCAACATGTCGACCGCACCGACGCCATAGAGGAAGGCCGTCGACATGGCCGAAGTCGCGAGGCCGATGCAGAAGGCCTCAAGCGCAACATCGAGCGGCGCTTCCTCGCGACGACGAACGGCGACGTGCAGCGCGAGCGCGCCAAGCATGAACAGAAGCGCGAGACCTATGCAGTGCTCGTACTCGATCATCGGCTCACGCATCGTCACCGGATGACGCGCGGGAATGAGCGCGAGCGCATGCACCGTGATGGACAACGCGATGAGCAAGTTGCGACCCCACGCGAGCCGCCTCATCGAGGGCGTGCGCACTGTGGGTGCATCGGAGGGCGCAGTGGGTGAGAGGCTTGGGTTCACATCGAGCGGCATCGGAGCGAGACGGCTGCGTCGCGCGCGTTCTTCCGCCGCCACGAAAACGTCATGACCTCGCCGCACGCGCGCCCTCACTGCAACCACTTCAGCGACTCCTAGGTCGCGCGCGACTAATCAAGGACCGTGCACTCAATCGGCGAGATGCTCACGCCAAAATCCTCCGCGAGATTCCACCGCACAAGCTCCTCGCGCGTCACCGCGATGGCCGCGTCCACATGCCGAAAGTCATGCACGTAGTTCGAGAGATTCCACGCGGAGAGCGGCGCGTTCACATTCGCGCAGGCACCCAAGCCGAACGCATCGGCATTCGATTCACCGAGCCGCGCGTGAAGCGCCTCGAGCACGCGAGGCCCAAAGACATGCACGCTCACCGTCGGACACGCGACCGGGTCCGCGTCGGGCACGTCGCACTCGGAGGCCACGCTGCGCGCATAGTCGAAATGCCGCGTCCCTGAGCCGTGCACACGCACGTAGTAGCTCCCCTCGCAGGCGCGCAGCGCGTCGAATGGCAGCGCGTCAGAGGACACCAACTGCACATCGGTCAGCGCGCCTGCGATGGACCGCCCGCACGCAGCCGCAGGAGCAGCCGGAGCGCGTGCCCCGCAACCGACCATGGCAGTGAGCGAGAGAGCGATGAGTGAGGTGCGCGGCATCTGCTGAGCGTGCGGCAAGCCTGGGGCGAGCGTCACGCAACATGACGCGAGGGGTTGATGCCGTGAACGAGCAAGCGACAGCATCAGCGACCGAGCGAGCCCCCGAAACGGAGCCACCAAAACGGAGCCACCAACTCCCGCCCCATCGAGTTCCAACCCACATCGAAACGGACCGGGTCGCTAGGAGATACGTGGGCAGGTGGTCTCGAAACAGAACCTCAGCCATCGCTGTCGCAAGCAGCAGAGGGACCACCACACCGAGGCTCAGCAACCCAGCTGAACCCCGCTCAAGTTCTCTGGCGCAGGCATCTCCAGCGACGTGACAGATCGAAAGCGGCGGGGTTCCAAGGGGCTGTCCGCAAACAGCCGCTTGGGCCCGTCCGGCGAGGACAAGAGCTATCGAAGAACGAAGCCCCAAAGCAGCAAGCCAGCGCCAGCGACGGAGACAGAAACCGAGAAAGCGTCCGCAACGGAGACCGAGACAGAGCCGGAAACCGAGACACCCCCGCGCCAGCGACCGATTCAGAGTCAGAGACTGAGACCGAGACCGAGACGGAGAGCGAAACCAAGAAGCCCCCGCGCCAGCGGAAATGCTACGCAGCCCCCATGCGCATCATCACGTGGAACGTGAACTCCATCCGAGCTCGCCACGACCGACTCCTCGGCGTCCTCGCCCGTCACGCGCCCGACGTCCTCTGCCTCCAAGAACTCAAAGTAGAAGACGACGCCTTCCCCTGGGATGCCGTTCGCGCAGCCGGCTACCACGCCGCCGTGCATGGCCAAAAGACCTACAACGGTGTCGCGCTCTTGAGCCGCGAGCCCGCACAGGACGTGCAGCGTGGCCTCCAAGACGACGTCGATGACCCGCAGGCGCGCCTCATCTCCGGCGTGTTCCGCGGCGTCCGCGTCTTCTCGGCGTACTTCCCCAACGGCGGTGACATCGAGAGCCCGAAGTATCCGTACAAGCTCGCATGGATGCGTCGCCTACGTGCACTGCTCACGCGCAACTTCTCGCCTGCCATGCCGCTCGTGCTCGCTGGTGACTTCAACGTCGCGCCCGAGGACCGCGATGCGAAGAGCCCGCAGAATTGGCGCGATGGTGTGCTCGCCAACGACGAGGTGCGTGGCGCCCTCACGGATCTGCGCAGCTATGGCCTTCACGACTCGCTGCGCCTGCGCAATCAAGACGCGGGCATCTACTCCTGGTGGGACTACCGCATGCTCGGCTTCGTGAAGAACGACGGGCTGCGCATCGATCACCTCGATGTGACCGGGCCGCTGCTCTCGCGCGTGCTCGATGTGCGCGTCGACAGAGACGAGCGCAAAGGCAAGCAACCCTCGGATCACGCGCCGGTGATTCTCGAGCTGGCGGAGTGATGCTTTGGTACTGGCCTTGGCCGATTGAAGAAGTCTTCGGTCGCCCGCTCTTCACGCTCGCGCTCGCGTTCTTGTGGCCGATTGTGATGGGCCAGGTGCTCGCGTTCTTGCTCCTGCCGCGCGCGCTCACGGATGAGCCCGATGCCAACCGTGTCGCGTCCTTCCGACGTGCCTGCTTTGTGCTCGGCATCGCGCAGCTCTACGCGGCGTATCTGATCGGCAGCGAGAGCCTGGGGCCCGCACTCGCGCCCACCGAGGGGATGAGGGACGCGTTCGGTGCACTTGCCGCCGTGCTCGCATTCATCGGTGGCGGCATCGGAAGGCTCGCCGAGCACCGCATGCCCTCGAAGACACCGCTGGAGGTGCCGCGCACGCGCGATGTGGTGATGCTACGCTTGCGCATGGCGGCATACGTCGGCGGGCCCTTCATCGTCATGGCGCTCGCGAGGACAATCCCGCTGCTCGACACACATGGCGTGCGCTGGTGGGCCGTCGCGCTCGTCACCACGCTCATCATGCTCGGCTTGATGTACGGCGGGCTCATCACGGGCGTGCTCACGATGTCGCTACGGCGTCCCGATGCGCGCGTGCGTGCGCTGGCCGAGCGTGCTGCACAGCGCGAGGGCTTTCGGCTCTGGTCGGTGTGGATGCTGCCAACGAAGAGCGCAGGCTTTGCAAACGCAGCGGCCATCCCTTGGGCGCGCTCGATGATCGTGACCGAGCGCATCACGCAGTTGCTCGACGATGAAGAGCTCGATGCGGTGCTCGCGCATGAGGCGGGGCATCTCTCGGAGCCGCCGTGGGTCTGGGCCATGCGCCTCGGCGCGGCCTTTGTCGGCGTCTCGCTCTTCAGCATCGCGATGCCGCTCGCGCTCGCGTACGGCGCGGCAGATGACGAGTTGCTGCTCTTCATCGCGCTGAGTGCGCTCGTGATCCTTGTCGTGCTCTTGCTCGTGCGTCGCCTCGCGCGCCGCATGGAAGAGCGCGCGGATGCGCATGCCAAGCAGCACGTCGGAGGCATCCCGCTGGGCCGTGCGCTGGAGAAGATTCACACCGCTGCACGCGTCCCTGTCGTGACTGGCAAGAAGCGCGTGCACCCCGACCTGTACGACCGACTCGCGGCCTGCGGCATCGAGCAAGGCGAGCGCCCCGCGCCACCGAATGCGCGTGCTGGGCTCCTGACGGCCATCGTCGTCATCATCATGGGTTGCGCGGGCGCATGGCTGGCAATGGACCTCACGCAGATCCTGCCCGCAGATGTCTCCACGACCGGCCACACCGCCGCATGGAGGCGCCTCCACATCGACCCGTGGGATGATCGCGCTGTGCTCGCGCTGGCCTGGAACGCGCGAAGACAAGAAGATCTCGAGCGCGCCGAGGCCTACCGCCAGCAAGCGATCGCACTCGGCGTGGAGGAGTACCTCGCGCTGGAGTTGCGCGCCGAACTGCAAGCGACAAGCGGCGACTGCGATGCAGCCCGCGCGACGTTCGATCAGGCGCTCGCCTCACGCGTCGCGGACCCGCTCGAGGCCGTGATGGAGCTGGGCGGCTACACCGTGCCACCCGCGTTGATCACGGAGTGCGGGATGGGGCAGTCGCCGAGCTACGGCGATTGGTGAGTGACGGAGACTGACTCGGAGACGGTGACAGCGACCGACGCAGCGACCGAAACTGCGACTGCGACCGAAACTGCGACTGCGACCGAGACAGCGACTGCGACTGCGACCGAGACAGCGACTGCGACCGAGACAGCAACTGCGACGGACCCATCACCGAGACGACACCAAGAGGCCGAGACCTTGCGCAGCAAGCACGCAATCGCATCAACCCACGAAGCGTCAGCAGCCGTAGATCGACGCCACGCGAAAACGCTCGGTCGGCAATCGGAACGGCGCCAGATCAGAGCCGGAGCGGAGGAATTCCTTGCAGCGCGAAGCAGCGAGTCAGCTCGATTTGGTGAGGATCGGACAAGGGCGATGTCGCGCGTCAGCGCAGAACAATCTCATGCATGCAACAAGCGGCGGGAGTCGAGAGGGCCGTCCGCCCACGGCCCTTTCGGCCCGTCCGGCGAGGACTCACACCAACCAGTTCAACGAAAGGCAGCAGTGAGCGACAGCGGCTGAGACCGAGCCAGCAACCGCGGCAACGACAGAGACGGAGGCAGCGACAAGGACGAAGGCAGTGACAGACCCGTCAAGGACACCAAGTCGTCGCGCTCAAATCGACCCCCGGCACACAAAGGCTCTCACTCGCCATCCCATAGTGCGCTTCGACAAATGCACGCAGTGAGGTTGGGTCCAAACAGGTCGCGCGGTAGACGTTGCGCCATGCGACCGCCGCGATCGGCACCGTCAGCGTTGGGTCGGGCACCACGATGATGCGCGACGTCCAATCCTCATCGCGGCAGAGCGGGTCGAGGCCACGGTCGGCAATGATCGATGCGAACTCGGCGCGCACGGCATCGCAGTCACTCGCGACGCTGCAGTTGTACGCAAGGATGACGGCGCCGTGCTCCATCGAGTGCACAAGAAAGCCCCACGGGACTGGCGTGGTGTAGGTGTTGAACGAGGCCCACTGCGAGAAGTGCGGGCCCGAGGAGGGCGGGTAAAACGGGTACGCCACTTCGGTGCACGGCGTGCGGTGCTCGGCGCCGGAGATGGTGTCGACGGAGGTCGTCACGGTGCAGGTCGCGAAGGGCCGAATTGGCGCGACGGGGGGGTTCGTGACGGAGTCATCCATGCGCGTGATCGCTGCGTCTTGCGGGCCCGCATCGCCTGAGGCGTCCGGGGCAATGAAGCGCGCGTCTTGGTTCGCATCGCCGAGGAAGTGACGCGTGTCCATCGCCGCATCGAAGGAGGGCGCATCGGGCAGCGTGACGAATGCATCCATCGCGGCATCCACACCGGCGTCCTCACGGAACGCATCCGTAGCGGCGTCCTCCATCGCGGCATCGTCCGTGGTGATGAACGCATCCGGCGTCGCATCCGGCAGCACGTTCGTATCGTTCGAGAACGCGTCGTCCTGCGTCGCGGCATCCTCGCCCGCATCAGGCGCATTCGTGTGTGGACAGGCAACCAGGAGCGCGCTGAGCGTGAGGAGCGGGAGCCGAAGCGAAGTCATCCGGCGAGTCTACAGCGGGGCCTTCCGAGAAGACGCGTTGAACGTCCGGGGTCTCCCGTGTCACGAAGAGGAGCCCATGCGTGCCTTTGCCCTCCCCCTCTCGCTCCTGATGCTCACGACGAGCCTCTTCCTCGCGGCATGCGGCCCGACGGCTCCGCGCTTCACGACCGCACGTGCGGGCGGCGAGGAACAGCAAGAGGACACGCAGCTTGGGCGTGGCGATGTCTTCGATGTGCGCGTCTACAACGAGGCGGATTTGAGCGCGCAGTACCGCGTGGAGAACGACGGCACGATCGACTTCCCGCTCATCGGACAGATCTCGGTCTCGGGCCTCGACCCAACGGCGATTGCCGCGCTCATTCGCGACCGCTTGCTCGAAGGCCACTACCTCGTCTCGCCGCACGTCAGCGTGCGCGTGCAGGAATACAACTCACGTCGCGTCTCGGTGATCGGCGCCGTGCGCACGCCAGGCAGCTACCCGCTGCAGAGCGGCATTGGCGTCGTCGAGGCCGTCTCGCTTGCAGGCGGATTCACCGCGCTCGCGAACCGCGATGCGACCCTGCTGACCCGCCGCGTGAACGGCGAACTGCGCACCTTCTCGGTCGCCGTGGACCGCATCTCGAACGGCCAAGAGCCCGACGTGCGCCTTCGCGCAGGCGACATCCTGCACGTCCCCGAGCGCCTCTTCTGAGCGCGCCTGACATTCACGCTCAATCGAGCGCGACAGCTTCGAGCGGGATGTCGATGCCTGGGATGCGACCCTGCATCGTGAGCGCTTCCATCCAAGCCATCGGCGGGCCCGGAGGCGCGGCACCGTGGAAGACAAGGGCGGCGGCATTCACTGCGCGCTCCACCGCGTAGCGCACGAAGACCTCGCCTGACTCGGGCGTCGCATGACGTGGCTTGCCGGTGTAGCCCGGGAAGGGCCGCAGCTTCGACCAGCCCACGCCCCACGCAGCGACACGCAGCTCGCTCGCGACCTTCTCCTGCCCCACTTTCGCGGCCACACGCGCGGCACGCATCAGCGCGACATCGGGCGTGATTGGCGGGCAATCGGGGAGCGTCTTGTGCAGCGCATCGACACTCTGCGGGGCGAGTGCGAGGGCGAACGAGGTCTCCATGAAGCCTGCATGAAAGTCATGTCGCAGGTTGGCGAGCATCTCGCTGCGCTCGGGCTCCTCGATGTGATCGAGCGAGGCTGCGAAGGGCTCGACCGAGGAGGTCGCGACGTCGCCCATCAGGAGGTTCAGCGGCGCAACACAACGACGTCCGCGTGCGAGCAAGGCCTCGGTGCCGCGATGAAGCGCGATCGAGTGAAGCGGCGCGCCGTGGAAGGTCATCAGAACGACGCGCTGCGCGCC
>JBILQT010000562.1:0-3025 GCA_044373065.1 Sandaracinaceae bacterium | reverse complement strand
CCCTTTCACGCCTGGGCACGTGAGGCGGCGCAGGCCTCGATCGAGGTGCAGCGCCAGGCGGGTGATCAGGGCTTCTGGCAGTTCCACGATCTGCTCTTCGAGAACCAGCGCGAGATCGGCGCGGCCTCTTCGGCGCGCGCGGAGCTTGTGCGTCTCGCGGCGCAGGTGCCCGGCGTGAATGCGCGTCGTGTGGAGCAGGCGCTTGTCTCGGCGGAGCACGACGCGGCAGTGCAGGCCGACATGGATGCGATCGAGCGTGCGGGCGTTCAGATTGGAACACCGTCGTTCTTCCTCAACGGGCGCCTCATTCAAGGGGCTCGTCCCCTCGACGCCTTCCGCCCGCTGATCGACGAGTTGCTCGCCCCCAACTGATCGCAACCGGGAGGCAGAGTCGCTATCCTTCTCGGATGCGCTTCTCGATGGACCGGTCTGCTTCCTTGGCTCTGCTTGGGGCTCTCTGCACCTCACAGCTCGCGTGCAGCGCGATTGTCTCTCCAGACCCGTCGCGGCTCGGTCGTGATGAGGATGCGAATACAGGAACGTCCGACGCCTATGCGCCGGACGCTTTCGTTCCGGAGGGCACAGATGCGAACTTCCCCGATGCCTACGCCGAGCTTCCGGATGCGTATGTGGCGCCGCCCGATGCCTACGTGATGCCGGGCGTGGACGCGTTCGCATTCGATGCGTTCGCGACGCCGGACGCGTACCGAGCTCCTGACGCGTACACGCTTCCTGATGCGTACGTGGGCGATGCGGGCTGCACTGCGGGGAGCGACCGTTGCGTGAGCAACACGCTCTCGCGCTGCACGGGCGGTGCTGTCGTCACCTCAACGTGCGCGCTTGGCTGCGCAGACGGAGAGGCACGCTGTCGCACGATGGTTCCCTCCAATGTCGAGACCGCGCTCCTTTACGAGGGCACGACCGACTTCGCGATCAGCTCGTCGATGACGATCAACACCAACACCTGCATGCGCGTGGTCACGCAGGCCGATGGTGGCGATGCGTGTGTCTTCGTCGTGCGCAACATGACGGTTGCCAGTGGCGCGACCCTGCGCGTCGCCGGACGCTTGCCGGTCATCATTCTCGCCTCGGGCGCCGTCACGATCGACGGCGCGATCGACCTCTCCGCAGAAGGCACAACGCCGGGTGCAGGCGGTTACTCCGGGTCGCCCGCAGCCGATACTGCGCGAGGCCCGCTCGGAGGCGATGACGGTGCGTTCTCCGGCATGTGGCTCGACAGCGGCGGCGGTGGCGGCGGGCACTGTGGCAGCGGCGGCAACGGTGGTGGCGCGGGCTCAATCGACGGTGGGTCGGGCGGCGGAAGCATCGCGACGACGCTGCAACCACTCACCGCCGGGAGTGGCGGAGGCGCGGGTCAGGGCGGCGGGCACAGCGCGATGGACTTTGGCCTTGGCGGCGCGGGCGGCGGAGCGATCCAGATCTCGTCGGCCGTCGCCATTCGTGTCTCGGGTCGCATCGATGCGGGTGGCGGCGCAGGCCAGGGCGGACGCGGCACGGTGAACTGGGGCGCAGGCGGCGGTGGCGGCGCAGGCGGCGGCATCCTGCTCGAAGCACCCGTTGTGGCATTCACGGCCGGCGCATCGATCCTCGCAACAGGCGGCGGCGGCGGTGCCGGACAGAACGGGACGTCACGCCCCGCAGGCGAGAACGGACGCACGCTGAATCGTCCCGCAAGCGGCGGTCGGCCCACAGGTTCGCGCGCCGCCGACGGGGGTGATTCGGGCGGGGGCGCAACCGCAGACGGCTTGGACGGCGAGACGAATACGCTCACCGACGGCAACGGCGGCGGCGGTGGCGGTGGCATCGGCTGCATCGTGCTGCGGGCGGTGATGCCGCCCACGCTCAGCAGCCGCATGAGCCCAAGTGGTGATGGGCTTGAGTCGCTCCCGTTGATGACGCGCTAGCTGCTTGTTGGCTGCGTCGCTTCGCGCCGCGGGTTAGGGGCCGCTTCGCTTCCCCTAACAACCCCTTCCGCTACGCTCCTCGCTCCTCACGTACGCGGGATCTCTCGGGAAGCTGCGCTTCCCTGCCGATGGGCACCCCCTCGCGCTTGTGGGCTCTTCGCTTTGCGAAGTCGCGCTTGCTCATCGTGAGGCCGAACAGTTGCCTATGCTTTCCGCGTCGCGCGGCTCTTGCGGCGTCAGCGATAAAAGGCGAGGTGCGTGCTGGGCTCGCTCGCATCGACGGGATCCCTGCCCACGACACCGATCAGGCCGTCGGGCGTGACCTCCACGAGGTAGTCGCGGTAGCCCGGCTGGAGCTGGCGGGCCCAGCGTGGGTCGAGCGTCGCGGCGTCCACCCCGAGGAGAAATCCGCCGCCGAAGCCAGCGTTCGTGAAGGTGCGACCCGCGAGCGTGATGCGCTCGAAGAATGGGCGTGCGATCAAGAGCTCTTCGCCGCGGAACGCGAAGTGCGGAGCGCCGCCGTAGCCGGTGTCGAGCGAGAGCACCGCGTCGCCGAGACCGATTCGAAGCGTCTGCGCGCCTTGCGTCCCGAAGACCACTGGGCGTCCATCGGGGTGCCACGCGGCGCCGTACTGGTGATGCCAGAAGCCGTCGGCGCCCGAAGGCTCGACATCGCCATTGGGCAAGCGCATCGATCGGACGAAGGGGCCTCCCTCGGGCGCGAACGCACCACCCACGACATCGCGCCCGAAGAAGAGCGCGTTGGCTCCTTCGACAGCGACGTACGCGACCGATGCGTCGTCGATGGAAGCCGTCTCGGCGGGAACGTTACCGACGACGTGAACGATCTCCAGGTCGTCGAGCGTGAGCACAACGACCAAGGGCCCGTGGACATCACGCTCGCCGATGCGGCCTGGCATGCGGAGCGACCCGCTGACCACCACGAAGCCGTCGTCGGTGGCGATGTCTCGCAGGTCGGGGCCAAAGCCGGTCGTCGAGAGCGTCGCTGTCGCACGCGTGGTGAGCGCTCGATCCAGGCGCTCGACACGCTCGCTCGCGTCCAGACCCTGGCAGGCGCCGTCGAGCACGACGAAGAGGTC
>JBILQT010000210.1:0-13402 GCA_044373065.1 Sandaracinaceae bacterium | reverse complement strand
CTTTGCCGGCACGCGTGCGGCCTCGTTGAGCGTCACGACGACGCTTGGCGGCGCGGAGACGGCACCCATCAACGCGAACGCTGCCGGCCCTGTGCGCATCATCGGCTACCGCACCGTTGCGGGTGCCGCGCCCGCATGCCCGGTGAGCGGAACCGTTGGCCTCACCACGACCTCGCCTGTGGCATTTGGCAACCGCACCCTCGGCGTGACGTCACCGGACATTCAAGTCTGCGTGCGCAACGTGAGCGCAGCGGTGAGCGGCATCCTCACCACGCTGCCTACCTACAGCGGCGACATGCGGATCATCGCAGACACCTGCAACGGGACGAACCTCGCGACGGGTGCAGTGGCCACCGCGCAGTGCTCGGTCGTCTACCGATTCTTCCCGCGGGCAGAGGGCGCAGCCAGCTCCACGCTCGCGCTTCGCTACGGCGGCAACGTCGTCTCGACGACTGTCACAGGCAACGGCATCGCTGGCCCGAGCATCCGCGTCACGGGCACGGCCGATTTCGGCGCAGTCATCGCAACGCAGACCTCCGAGCGCACCTTCACGGTGACAAACACGGGCTCGCTCCCGACAGCCGCGATTGTCTTCAGCATCACGACGCCTGGTCTGAGCACGCGCTACACGGCTGTGACGGGCCCTGGCGCAGGCACCTGCAGCTCCGGCGTGACCACGCTGGCAGGCGGCATGTCGTGCACCATCGTCGTCCGCTTCGCGCCGGTGCAAGCCGATGTCGAGCGCACCGCGCTCACGCGCACCTTGCGCGTGCAGCAAGCCACGCAGATCGCCGACACGCTGCTCACGGGCACCTCACTCTCGATGCTCACGGTCACCCCGACGACGCGCACGTACACGGCGCCCGTGGGTGACACGAGCGTCACCGAGATGTACCGCGTGGACAACCTCGGGAGCGTCCCAGCGACGCTCACGATTGCCTTCACGACCCCCGCAAACTTCCTCCTCGCGCCCACCTGCACCAGCGTCGCAGCGGGCGCCTCCTGCACCTTCGGCGTCTACTTCCGCGCGATTGCCGCGGGGCCTGTGAACTCGAACGCGAACATCAGCTTCGGTGCGTACGCCGCGAACCCAAGCGCTCGCGCGACCATCACGATGACGGGCACCGGCCTCCCCTCCCCGCGCCTTGTCATCACACCGACACCGCGCGCCTTCGGAAGCGCTGTCGTGGGCTCGATGACCGACACCTCGACCTTCACCGTGACGAACACGGGCGGCTCGCGCTCGCTCGCGATCACCATCTCGGTCTCCACGCTCCCGCTCGACTACACCGTCGTGCGAAACGGCTGCGCGGGCGGCCTCGATGCAGGCGCCTCCTGCACCGTCGACGTGCGCTTCAACCCCACGGTTTCTGGTGCACGCAATGGCAACCTCCGCGCGTTCGCGGGCACGGCGGAGGGCAACGCGATGCTCACAGGCACAGGCGTCACAGCCTCCAGCTTCACCATCACCCCAGGCCCCTATGACTTCGGCAGCGGGCCTGCAGGCACAGCGATTGGCCCCGTCACCTTCACTGCAACCAACAACGCCGCGGTCGCGGCCGCAGGGACGAGCGTGGTCATCACGGGCGCGGACGCTGCGCGCTTCCTCGTGACGGCCAATACCTGCACAGGCAGCATCGCCGCGGGTGCCACGTGCACCTTCAACCTCACGTTCTCCTCGCCGCTCGCGGGCCCGCATCGCCTGAGCCTCGTCGCTGCCGAAGTGCGCACCACGACGGCGGCCGTGGCAACCGGTGTAGCCTCGGTCAGCGGCACCTCGCTCGGGCCCACCACGATCGACCTCACGCCCAACGGGCCAGTCGCGCTCGGCACAGTCGCCGTGGGTCGCACGTTGTCGACGGTGTTCACCCTTACGAATACAGGCGGCGTCACCAGCGCCATCCCAAGCCTTGCGGTCACGGGCGCAGCGGCATCCGAGTACGCCATTCGCGCAAGCACATGCACCGCGCCGCTTGTTGGCGGCACCTCGTGCACCTTCACGCTCGACCTCACACCCACCTCGACAGGCGCCAAGGCAGCCATCGTTACGGCCACCGCAGGTGCGCTCAGCGACTCCAGCGCAGTGAGCGGCACCGCCGTACTTGAGGCCGTCCTCTCCATGACGCCGGGCGGCGCGCAGACTTGCGTCGATCACGCCTCGGGCACGGCCACCAACTGCGTCACCTACACCGTCTCGAACACTGGTGGCGTGCCGACAACGCCGCTCTCCATCGCCGTCACGGGAGACTTCACCCTCGCCGGCACCTGCGTCGCGGGCGCAGTGCTCAACAACGCAGCCACGTGCACCGTTATCGTCGTGCACGCGCCCACCAGCGTCGGCAGCGACATGGGCATCCTCACCATCTCGGCGGCCACGGGCGGCATGCTCACGAGCACCGTCAGCAGCAACGGCATCAGCGGCCTCACGCTCACCGGAGGCGTCCCCGCGTTTGGCACCACCGCCGTCCTCGGCGCCGGCATCCAGCGCGTCTTCACCTTCACCAACGCTGCCGGCTCCCCCACGACGGACGTGCTCGACTACGCCGTCACAGGCGCCAACGCGTCCGACTTTGCCGTCGTCGCAGACACCTGCGTTGGCCTCACCCGCGCAGCAGCCACCGCGTGCACCGTCACGGTCGAGTTCGTCCCCAGCGCCGCAGGCGCACGCAGCGCAACACTCACGGTCGGCGACGGGACCGCCGAGAAGCGCGCCGTCGTCGCAATGACCGGCACAGGCATGTAGACCGTCCTGCTTCCGACTGAGAGCCCGAAGGCGTCATGCTTTCGGGCTCTTGTCGTTGGGTCAGCGCTCGAGTTCCGAGAGGCGAACCGCAGCCTCACGCGTGCGAATACGGCTCTCCGCGCAAGATCGTGAATGCGCGATAGATCTGCTCAGACAGGAAAAGCCTGGCCAGGCGGTGCGGGAGGATCATGTCGGAGAGGGAGAGCTTGATGTCCGCCCTCGCCGAGATCTCTTTGGGCAAGCCGTACGCGCCGCCGATGAGGAAGACGACGCTGGGCACGGCGCCCACCTCGCACTGACCTATCACGTTGGCAAAGCGCTCCGAGGTGTAGCGAGCGCCTTCCACTTCCATTGCGATGACGCGGGAGCGTGGAAGGATCGCCTTCTCAAACTTGGGAATCAGCTCGCGCTCAGAGGCATCCGCGAACTCAACCTCATCGCATTTCGCGTAGCGACGAATACGACCGACGTACTCGTCGATGCCCTCGCGAATGCCGCGCTCCTTCACCTTGCCGACTGCAACGATGACGATGCGCATCGAGGTGAATCAGCGTTCGTTCTCTTTGGTCACGCCTGGAACGGGCACACGTGCCGCGTCGATCCAGAGCGACTCAAGGTCGTAGTAGCCGCGCACATCGTCGTGGAAGATGTGCACAACGACGTCGCTGAAATCCATCAGGACCCAGGAGCCCTGCGGCAAACCTTCGACGCCCATGCAGCGCTGTCCGGTGCCCTCCTCGACATCCTGCGCGATGCCCTTCGCGAGCGCGCTGACCTGACGATCGGAGCGGCCGCTCATGACGACGAGGTAGTCGGCGTAGTCGACTTTGCCGACCACATCGATGATCTGCACGTTAACGGCCTTCTTCTCGAGGCCGGCTTCCGCGATCGCCAACGCGATGCGCTTGCCCGGTGCCTCTTTGCCAGCCTTCGGCGGGCTCATCTCCTTGATGTCGCGTGCTGTCAGCGCACGTGACTTGGCCGGCGCCTTCGGCTTTGCCGTCTTCGGCTTGGCCTTGGAGGCCGCCGCCTTCTTGGCAGGAGCCTTCTTGGTTGCGGTCTTTGAGGCCGTCTTCGTTGCAGTCTTCTTCGGGCCCGCAGTCGTCTTCTTCGTCGCCATCACGTCTCCAATCGATTCGCGCGCCCTTATAGCCTGGAATGTCGCGCGTGCCGGGAGTTCGCACGCATCGGGGCTATCGCCTGTCCTCACGGTGGCGAACTTCGATCCAACGAAGTGCCTCCGCACGCGTCTCGAAGACCTGATTCACGAGCACACGGTCCGAGGTGAACCAGCGCACGGCCGTCAGCGCGCCCCGCAGAAACGTATTGGGTGCGACAAACGCAATCGCCTTGATTTGGCCCTGAATGGCGCTTCCGTGCTCCTTCATCCACGTGACGAGTTGCTGGTGCTTCTGCGCGTCTGGCTGTGCAGCCGTCAGATCGAGGACGACGTAGCAGTGCGTCCGCGCGGAGAGGGATTTCAGGCGATCGAGTACGCGCAAGAAAGTTTGGAAGTCGGGCATGGCATTCCCGCTCACATCATCCAGGTGGATGACAAAGCGGGGTTGTTGCGACTCATCCAAGACCCACCGCGGCACCCCACAACGCTAACAGCATCGCTCCCCGTGCGGTGACGCATTCTTCAGCGACGCGTTTGCCCCGCGCCAAACCCCACCCATTTCTTCGCGCAGAGCTCCTCGAGGCCCATCGGTCCATAGGCGTGCAGCTTCGTGGTGGAGATGCCCATCTCCGCACCAAGGCCAAGCTCGTAGCCATCATTGAAGCGCGTCGACGCATTCACGAGCACAAGGCTCGCATCGACCTCGCGTACCCAGCGCTCGGAGCGCGCGTGATCGTTCGTCACGATCGCTTCCGTGTGGCCCGTGCCATGCGCCGCCACGTGATCGAGCGCCTGATCGAGGCCGTCGACGATGCGAATCGAGAGCGTCAGCGCGAGGTACTCGGTATCCCAATCCGCATCGGTCGCGCGTTCAACAGAGGGCACAAGAGAGCGCGTTCGTGCACACCCAAGCATGCGCACATGCGCCTCGTGAAAGGCCGCGACAGCACGCGGGAGAAAGCGCTCCGCACACGCCGAATCGACGAGCAAGGTCTCCATCGCGTTGCAGACACCTGGGCGATGCGTCTTGGCATTGAGGGCGATCGCGAGCGCCATGTCGAGGTCTGCCGCGGCATCGACGTAGACATGACAGACGCCCTTGTAGTGCTGAATCACCGGCACCGTTGCGTGCTCGGTCACGTAGCGAATCAACCCTTCCCCGCCGCGTGGAATGAGCAGATCGAGCACGCCCGTCAGGCGCGCCATCTCACGCACACCTTCCCTGTCGGTGCTCTCAACGAAGCTCACCGCCTCACGCGGGAGGCCTGCTTTTTCAAGCGCTTCTGCGCACACAGCCACGAGGGCGCGATTTGACTCAAAGGCCTCACGGCCTCCGCGCAAGAGACACGCATTGCCGCTCTTGAGGCAGAGCACCGCGGCATCGATCGTCACGTTCGGACGTGACTCGTAGATGATCCCGACGAGCCCGAGCGGCACCGTCATCTTGCCCACGCGCAAGCCATTGGGGCGCGCATCCAGACGCTCGATACGACCTACCGGATCGGGCAATGCGGCAACTTCACGCACGCCGCGCGCGATGCCTGCGAGCCTTGCTGCGTCGAGACGAAGCCGATCCACGAGGGCCTCTGCAAGCCCGGATGCGGATGCGGCCTCAAGGTCTTTCGCGTTCGCAGCGAGGATGCGCGCTGCGTTCAGCTCAATGCCCTTGGCGATGGCCTCAAGTGCGTCGTTCTTTTCGCGCGTCGTCGCCGATGCAAGGCGCCGCGCAGTTTGCTTCGCACGCAAGGCGACTTCGTGAATCGATTGCATGCGCACACCCTAGCGTCCGATCGCGTGATTTGCCTCTTTCGAGTGACGTGCGACCACGAGCCTGCGTGGTAAGGCCTCCGCGCTTTTGAGCGGCCTTGCGTTGAGAGAACGGCGCAGAGCTTGCGAGTGCGCACCACTGAGGTTCGAGATGACGACGAGCGAGATGTCCATCGATGAGACGCCAGCCACCGCGCCGAGTGAGGCGCCGCCTGCGCGTGTGAAGCGAGACCCAATGCTCGGAGCGCATCCGCCCGGACGTCGCTCGCCGAAAGATTTGCTCGCCGCGAGCAAGGCCTACCAGGACGAGAATCGCGCGCGCAGTTGGTTCCACGTCTTCGAGACGTTTGGCGTCTGGAGCGCCCTGATGGCTGCGACGATCTACGCGCCCTTCTGGTACGTCCGCCTGGCCGCAGCCCTCATCAACGGCCTCGTGATCGTGCGGATGTTCATCCTCTATCACGACTACATGCACCTCGCGATTCTGCGCAACAGCGCCATCGCCAAGGCGATCTTCTACAGCTACGGCCTCTACGTCCTCACGCCTCCCACGGTCTGGCGCCAGACGCACAACTACCACCATGCGAACACGGCGAAGATCGTGGGCTCACACGTGGGCAGCTACATGAAGGTGACGACCGACATGTGGAAGCAGATGAGCGCGACGGACAAGCGCCTCTACAAGATTCTCCGCCACCCGCTGACCATCTTCTTCGCATTCTTCACGGCGTTCATGATCGGCATGTGCATCTCGCCGTTTAAGCGCAACCCAAGCAAGAATTGGGATTCGCTCTTGGCGCTCATCGTCCACGCCATCGCGGTGGCTGCGATCACCTACTTCGCCGGCTGGCAGATGCTCCTCTTCGCCTACTTCATCCCGCTCTTTGTGGCGACGATGGCAGGCGCCTACCTCTTCTACGCGCAGCACGACTTCCCCGAGATCAACGTGCAGCCACGCGAGACCTGGGAGTACACGCGCGCGGCGCTCGAGAGCTCCAGCTACATGAAGCTCGGGCCCGTGATGAACTGGTTCACGGGGAACATCGGCTACCACCACGTGCACCACTTGAACCCGGGCATCCCGTTCTATCGCCTGCCTGAGGCGATGGCGGGCATCCCCGAGCTGCAGAACCCACTCGGCACCACCTCGCTGAGCATCGCGGACATCCGTCGCTGCCTCACGCTCAAGCTCTGGGATACGCAGCAGAACAAGATGGTCGGCTACCCCGCGGAAGGCTGAACCTCAGAAGCGAAGCGGGGCGAGCGCGACGCCGCTTGTCCCGCGATAGACGGGGTCGGTCGGACGGTTGTCGTAGCCAACGATGCTCAGGCCGACGATGAGGCCTGCGCCGATGACCGACGCGCCAATCGCGACCCAGAAGAGCGGGTCTTGCTCCAGGGGGAGCGGTGGGATGAGCTCAAGCTGCGCGTCGAGTGCGAAGGCTGCTCCGGGCTCCAACGTCAGGGTGCGCTCAAAGGGGAGATAGCCCGCGGCCTGAAGCGCGATCTGATGCTCGCCGGGAGCAAGCTGCACCTCGAGGGGGGCACTTCCGCGGTCCTGCGTGTCGATGCGCACCGACGTCGCCTCGGCCGTGCTGGTGATGCGCAGCGAGGCCTCCAGCGGTGCGAGTGCCAACGTGAACGCGCTCTCACCCGACTCCAGCGAGAGACGTGTCGTCTGGTAGCCATCGCGCTGAAGCTCGGCGGTGTGCTCGCCTGGGTCGAGCGTCAGGGCGCGTGAGGCCCCCGATTCGGTCTGCACGTAGCCATCGATCGAGAGCTGCGCATCCGCTGGAGACACCTCGAGCACGATGTGGCGCAGGCTGGCGGTCGCACTCGCGCGGAGGGTTTGTGCTTGGGTGAGCAGCGTTGCGTCGGCGCTTGGATTGGCGATGCGCTCAAAGGCATCGAGGGTTTGCAGTGCCTCTTGTGCACGCCCGAGACGAACGAGCACCGCCGCGATGTTGAACACCGTGCTCGGCCGCTCGACCAGCGCACGCGAGCGCTGAAAGAGCTCAAGCGCCTCGGCCCAACGCTCCTCGGAGGAACGCGCAACGCCCGCCTCATAGATCGTGCGTGCCTCGCGTGAGCTCGCATCCGCAGCAGCGGGACGGCGCTGCGCGGCGACGGGGTGGGTCACAAGCGCGCTCGCCAACACGAGCAAGCCCAGCGTGCGCCTCACCATGCGACCACACCTGGCAGGCCATTGCGTGGTGCTGTCTCCATCGTCGGCTCGCTTTCATGGGCCGCAGTCGTCGGCGCCTCGGTGCGAGACACAGCACGTGGGCGCGGATGTCGCCCTGGACGCGCTGTCACCACGGGAACCACAGGCTCCTCGGGCGCTGGCGCCACGATCGGCATGGGCGCCACAACCTCGGGCGTCGCTGCAATCTGCTCTGCTTGCGGCGCTTCCGGCGTGACTGGGGCTGGCGTCGGCGGCGCCGTGTGGCGCGCTTCCGGCCCTGTCTCCATCGGCGTGGGCTCCGGCGAGCGCACAGCCCAGGCAGCGGCCAGCACCGCGACGAGCGCCGCCACGGCCGCGAGCCAGAGGAGCGGGCGGCGTGGAGCGGGTTCAACCGTCTGTGGCGTGGCCTGCGGAGGCGTGGCCTGCGGGGGCGTGGCCTGCGAAGGGGCGGCTACCGCGCGGAGGGGTCGACTTGCTGCGCCTGTTGCCGCGACCGTCGCGGCATCCTGCTCGACACGCGGACGCTCCACGGAATCCAGCGCGAGCGAGAGATCAATCCCGTCACTGGAGGCTGGTGGCGCGATGCTCATCGCAGTCACGGTCGAGACGCGGCCCACCTCTGGAATCGTGACGTCGCTCTGCGTTGCCGCCTCACGCAGCGCCTCTCGGAAGGCGTTCATCGAGGCGTAGCGCTCGCTCAGGCTGCGCAGGAGCGCCTGCGAGACCACATCCGCAACGGCCCTTGGCACCGTGGGGACGAGCTCATCCAGCGGCGCCGGATTCTCCGTCATGATCTTGAGCATCACGTGCGGTGGCGAGGTGCCCGTGAAAGGCGGCGCGCCGGCGAGGCACTCGTAGACGATGATGCCCATCGCCCAGATGTCGATCCCGATGCCTTGAACGCGCGCACCCGTCGCTTGCTCAGGCGCCATGTACGAGGGCGTCCCGAGGATGGATCCCGTGTTCGTCGCAAAGGACTCATGCCCCTCGAGAAGCTTCGCAATGCCGAAGTCGAGCAGCGTGGGCACCACATCGCCGTTGGGCAGACGCGCGAGGAAGATGTTGTCGGGCTTGAGATCGCGATGAACGATCGACGCTGCATGCGCAGCCTCCAGCGCATGCATGACCGGCAGCAGAACATCGAGGGTCATGGCGAGCGAGAGCTTGCCCTTGCGCGCGAGATGGTCGCGCAGGGTCTCGCCCTCGAGCAACGCGAGCACTTGAAACGCGGTGCCATCCGCCTCGGTGCCAACGTCATAGACCTCGACGACATTGGGATGCTTGATCGCCGCGGCCGCCTTCGCCTCACGCACAAAGCGCTTCGCAAAGGTCGCATGCTGCATCGCGAGCTCGGGGCGAAGAATCTTCACCGCAACGGGGCGCTGCGTCTGCTCATCGTGTGCTCGAAAGACCACGCCCATGCCACCGCGCCCGAGGATCGACTCGAGTCGATACACGCCACCGAGGAGCGTTCCACACCGCTCTTGGTCCGTTAGGATGGGCACGCTGCGAGAGTAAGGGAGAGACGCGCAGGAAAGGAAGCGCAGTCACGCACAGCGGCATCAGCACGGGTTTGGACGAGGCCACTTACCGACACGCCGAGGCCACTTACTGACACGCCGGGGCCACTTACTGACACGCCGGGGCCACTTACAGACACGCCGAGGCCACTTACAGACACGCCGGGGCCACTTACTGACACGCCGGGGCCACTTACAGACACGCCGCGCCCTCTTGCTGACATGCAGGCTACGCTCGCCGCATGGACGAGAGCATCGCAGAGGTCGCTACACGCAATGCCATGGCGATGTTGATGATGAGCGGCGTCGGTCTGCTCTTTCAGATCACCTCGCTCATCGTCGCGCTGGTGCTCGTGCGCAAGGCACATCATGGCGCGGGCCTGTTGATGGCGGGCGGATCGGTCCTCTCGCTCATGCTCGTGCTCGCGCGTCCCCTGCTCGCAGTCGCGATGCCCTTCCTCATCGGCACGGACGCAAGCAACGCACGGATGCTCGCCACGCAGGGCTCGGTCGACATGGTCTTTGGCGCCATCGGCATGTTCGCCTCGGTGCTGCATCTGCTCGGCATCGTGAAGCTCGCGCAGGCCTTTCGGGGAGAGGGCGCTCACGCAGGCCGCGTTCGGGGAGAGAGCCAGAACGCAGAATGAGGTACACGTTCTCGTATGAGCCAACGTGTCATTCGCGCGAACCGAGGCAGCCAACTTGAGTGCAAGGGCTGGGTTCAAGAAGCCGCCCTCCGCATGCTGATGAACAACCTCGACCCCGAGGTTGCAGAGCGCCCACAAGACCTCGTCGTCTATGGCGGCACCGGCAAAGCGGCGCGCAACTGGGAGGCCTTCGACGTCATCGTCCGCGAGCTGAAAGACCTCGAAGAGGATCAAACGCTGCTCGTGCAATCGGGCAAGGCCGTCGGCCGCTTCCGCACGCATGCCGATGCACCGCGGGTGCTGATCGCGAACTCGAACCTCGTGGGCAAATGGGCCAACTGGGAGGAGTTCCGCAGGCTCGAGGCGATGGGCCTGACGATGTACGGGCAGATGACAGCGGGCTCGTGGATCTACATCGGCACGCAGGGCATCTTGCAGGGCACCTACGAGACCTTCGTCGCCGCCGCGCAGACGCACTTTGGTGGCTCATGGAAGGGCAAGTGGATCCTCACCGCAGGCCTCGGCGGCATGGGCGGCGCACAACCCCTCGCGGCCACGATGGCCGGCGCCTGCTGCCTCGCTGTCGAGATTGATCCGCACCGCATGCAGCGTCGCCTGGAGACGCGTTATGTCGACAAGGCGACGAGCTCGCTCGATGAGGCGCTCGCCTGGATTCGCGAGGCTTGCGATGCGGGCAACGCCATCTCTGTTGGGCTTTTGGCGAAT
This sequence comes from Sandaracinaceae bacterium, assembly GCA_044373065.1. Lineage (GTDB taxonomy): Bacteria > Myxococcota_A > Polyangia > Polyangiales > Sandaracinaceae > JAFLCL01. Next base: position 2,694 of record JBILQT010000210.1, on the reverse strand, counting down.
GCGGGCGATGTCTATCCCGAGCTTGTATCAAGGGGGATCACGCCTGATTTCGTGACCGAGCAAACGGCCGCGCATGACCCGCTGGTTGGCTATGTCCCGACAGGGCTTTCGCTCGCCGAGGCCGATGCGCTGCGGGCGAGTGATCCCGTGCGATACGTCGAGCGCAGCAAGCAGACGATGGCGCGCGAGGTCGCGGCGATGCTGACGATGCAATCACGCGGCGCCTTCGCCTGTGACTACGGCAACAACATCCGCGCGCATGCCGTCGAGATGGGCGTCGAGCGCGCCTTCGACATCCCGGGCTTTGTGCCGGCCTACGTGCGGCCGCTCTTCTGCGAGGGCAAAGGCCCCTTCCGCTGGGTCGCGCTCTCGGGTGACCCGGAGGACATCGCCGTCACCGATGCCTGCGTGAAGGAGGTCATGTCGCACGACAAGCACCTCTTGAACTGGCTCGACATGGCCAAGGCCCGCGTGACCTTCCAGGGCCTGCCCTCGCGCATCTGCTGGCTCGGCTACGGCGACCGTCATCGCGTGGGGCTCGCATTCAATGAGCTGGTGAAGAACGGCAAGGTGAAGGCGCCGATTGTGATCGGACGGGACCACCTCGACTGCGGCTCCGTCGCAAGCCCGAACCGCGAGACCGAGGCGATGAAGGACGGCTCCGATGCGATTGCCGACTGGGCCATCTTGAACGCGCTCTTGAGCACCGCAGGCGGCGCGAGCTGGGTCAGCTTTCATCACGGCGGCGGGGTTGGCATCGGCTACTCGCTGCACGCGGGCCTCGTCATCGTCGCCGACGGAACCGACGCTGCGGCAAGGCGTTTGGAGCGTGTGCTCACGAATGATCCCGGCATGGGCGTCATCCGCCATGCGGACGCGGGCTACGAGATTGCCCAGGCGACGGCGGCCACCAAGGGCGTTCACATCCCGCACCTGCGAGGACGCTGAGTGGAGGCGCTGTCGAGGGATCACGTGTGGCGCACGCGCCTTCGCAACGCGCGCATCGCTACGTGCGCGGGGCAAGGTGAGAGCGATGAGGCGAAGCTCGATGTGCGTGAGCGTGCCTCGCTCGTGATCGAGAACGGCCGCATCACCTACCTGGGCCCGGACGCGGAGTGCCCGCGCCCTCCCCAGCCGTACAACGAAGACGTCGATCTCGGCGGGCGCCTCATCACGCCGGGACTTGTCGACCCGCACACGCACCTCGTCTTCGCCGGCACGCGCAGCAATGACTTCCGCGCGAAGATGGAAGGCGTCGACTACCGCACGATTGCGCAGCGCGGCGGCGGGATCATGGCCTCGGTGCATGCGACCCGCGCAGCCCCGGATGCGCAGCTTCAGCAGCTCGTGCTCGCGCGCTTGAAGACGTTGGCCGAGGGGGGCGTGACGACCGTCGAGGTGAAGAGCGGCTACGGCCTGACCGTCCAGCATGAGCTCCGGTCCCTCTCGATCGCGCAGCGGGCCAACCACATCCATAGCGACCATCCGCTCCATCCCAAGTTCCTCGGCCCTCACGCGTATCCGCACGTCACGACGACGCTTCTCGGCGCTCACGCGGTGCCTCCTGAGTACGCCCAGGATCGCGCGGGATACGTCGAGCTCGTGGCCAACGAAATGGTGCCCCAGGCGCGTCGTACGGCGGTTCCCGCGGATGCATGCGACGTCTACCTCGATGAGAACGCGTTCACCCTCGATGAAGCACGGTTGATCCTCGCGCGCGCCAAGCAAGAGGGGCTGCATGTGAAGGCGCATGTCGGTCAGTTCGCAGACCTGGGCGGCGCGCTGCTCATTGCGGAGCTCGGCGGTCTCTCGTGTGATCACCTCGAGCAAGTCTCGGACGAGGGCCTCGTCGCGATGGCGCGTGCGGGTACGCGTGCGGTGCTTCTTCCGGTCGCGTGGCGAACGCTCAAACAGCGCGCCCCGGATGCGATGCGCATGCGTGCGCTGGGCGTTCGCATCGCGATTGGGACAGACGCAAACCCCGGCACGAGCCCCTGCCTCGACTTGCTCGTCGCGCTCGGATTGGCCGTGCGTGATGCGGGCCTTCCGCCCTCGGCCGCGCTGCTCTCAGTGACGCGTGAGGCCGCGCTTGCTTGCGGTGTGAAGGATGCTGGGAAGCTGATGCTCGGGGCCGTCGCGGACCTGTGCGTCTGGGATCACGACGACCCGGCCGTGTTTGGCTACGTGCTCGGCGGATTGCGTCCGGCCTGGGTGGCGCGCGACGGCTTGCGGCTCGCGGGTTCGCTTCAGGGGCTGCAGGCGCCTGTGTTCTCGTGATGTGAGCGCTTCAAGTGCGACTTGATTGCGCACTTGGTTTTGTAAATGCCCAACAAAGAACCTTTTTTGATACAGCCAGAAGCCCAACCAAGCTTCAACGAGGGTTTCAGGGGACTCTGAGAACCCCTACCGCGCAACCAAGGCGCAGTTGGAGGGCTCTTGGGTTTCCGAACTTGCGTTCGAGTGAGCCAGGGTGGCGCGTTTGGTTTCCAAAGTTGCGTTCGGGTGAGGCTGGGAGGGGTGTCGCAGCTGGAAACTCGGGGTCGGGCGACGCCTGGAGGTGAATTACGCGTCATTTTCTGGTCGGGTAGCCCAGCCGCTTACGCGGCCAGGCCCCCACGGATCCGGACGTGCGGATTTCCCGCATCCGGCTCTTCATGTTCTGGGCTCGCACACGACATCAGGGTCGGATGAAAC
>JBILQT010000561.1:0-3047 GCA_044373065.1 Sandaracinaceae bacterium | reverse complement strand
CGAGCGTTCCAATCACGAGCCGACGACGTTCGACCTACGTCCACGGGTACACGTTTTCCTGACCGATCCTCGTTCACACCGCGAGTGGTCTAGTCATGCGGAAGCCCGACATGTGCTCGGTGATTCACAATTTGAGCGTCTCAGTGTGTGGCTTTCGACACCACGTCCAGCTGGGTCGGAAGGCCACCTCTATGTGATCGGCCTCGGTGCCCCCATTTCAAGACACTCACGTCTTGGGCAAGACACTGCCGGGGCACTTTTCGGGTCGTTGCCGGAAACCCAGGATGACATCCGCGACTCATGGGGTGAGAATCAAGTTGAGCGCGCACGGCTCGCAAATCTTTTGCGCGACCATGTCCACGACAATCCGAATGACCGATTCTTACTGCTTGCCGGTGACATCCACGAATCAGGTCTGGCGTTTCTTCAGACGTGCACGTCGTCCCCGTGTGACGCAGATGGTGCTAGCGGGAGAACGATTGGATGGGAGGTGATTTCGTCCGGGATTGCCAACGACACTCACGAGCAAGTTGGTTCGTTTGCTGGGGCAGCCCTTGAGTGGAACGACGTGACGGGCGCGCTCAACGGTGATGGCGATGTGTGGGCGTTGGCACGTGGTTCGCTCCGAGGAGGCCCCTCCTTCGTAGAGATATTCTTGGATGTGAGTGCAAACAGCCGTTCCGTTGATGTTGCCATCATGTTCTATCCAAGTAGCGGGGATGCAGGAGACGCGTTTCAACAAGGGCGGCTCGCAAACTTGGCGTCGTCCACTCCTTGGGAGAGTGGTCGATCGCTCGACTACTGGTCGATTCATCAGTCGCATGAAAGGACACCTGACCCGCGCACGCTCTCTAGTTTCGCAGCGCGTCCGCTCTGGATCCAACTCCCCAACGACCATACAGCCGCGCCATACCAGTCTCGTCTCGTGGATGGGACGACCCGCAACGAAGTGCACGCGTACTCTGTTGGCTGTCTTACCGATGTGTCAGCGTCGGCTGCTGCAGACCACTGGTACGACGTTGGTTCCGTGCCTCTGGCCTGCGTGACACCGCGTGCAAGGTGAGTCAGTTCGACTCTCTTCTCCTGGTCGATGGGTGACAACCGAGAGCCTCCCAAGGCAGTGCTCGCGTGTCGGGAAGAGAACTTGATGCTCGGAACGATCACGGTCGTCGCAAAGCTCGTGGACGGTGACGACTTCCGTTCGAGCCGTTGGAAACCTTAGAACGGGAGCATCGTCACATCGATCGCGACAAACGCGCCGAGACGGAGCACTGGGACCATCTCGGTGCGCGACCCGGCGGCCTCCTCAAGGCGCACAGTGCGGCCCCAGGGCATCACGGTTCCGCCGAAGCCGAACACGACTGGTGCGTCCGCGAGGCCCACCCGGAAGAACGCTCCGGGTGCGACGAACTGGAGCGGCGAGATGGGGTCTGGGTGACTGGCTCGCTCGGTGCTGCCCTCGGGACACGAGGAGCCCGTCGCGTTCGTGTCAGTGGTCGTCGCGACCCCCATCATCGTCGTCGACGTCGTGCAGGTGCTCGGGGTCGCGCTGCCGAACGAGAGGAGTGCGCCAACATCCACCACGCTCAAGAATCCGCCAACCGACGGCGGCGTCGCGAATAGGTTGGGCCCAACACGAGACGGTCCCGAGAAGTCCAGACCCACCAGGCCGACGAGCCCGCCATACCCGCCGCTCTCGGTTGTGCGGCCGCCGCTCCCCAGGGCGAACTCGCCACCGCCGCCGACACCGACGTATCCGGTGAGCGAGATGACGAAGTGATCGTTCTTCGCGCGCCAGCTGCCCACCGGCGCCGAGAACGCCTCAAGCGCCTGGGCTGCATCGTCGGCGTCATCCGCCCCGGCAAGCTCCACGCCAAGTGACATGACGCGCACGACTGAGGTTGGAATGCTGATCGTGCCTGACTGCTGGGCGAGCGAGATCCCGTCGGTCGCGAGGGCGAGTGTGGGTGGCATGGCGGCCGCAGGATTCTCGGCGGCCCATGCCACGACTGCCCGCTCGGCGTGCGTGAGCATCGCGTCGAGCGTTCGCTCGCGGGTGAGGTTGCCTGGGTCGGCGAGACGGACCGCCTCTAGGAGGGCCCGCATCAGGAAGTGCACGAAGCGCTCACTGTTCGCGAGCGTGTTGGGCGGCGTCGTCTGGGTCGAGCTTTCCTGGGCGGCGGGGGCGCGGGCCGCCTCCACCGCGAGCACGATGTCGTCGAACAGCGCGTGTGCAGCGGCCTCTTGCTCTTCCGAGAGAGTCGACACGTGCATCGCGTTTATGACGAGCGTGCGAACCTCTTCCCATCGCGGTGCGTCCGCGCGCGCTGCGACGATCGTGGCAATCGCTTCGAGAGCGCTGAGCGAGCGATCAAACTTGGCCACGAGGTCGGTGCCCGTGTCACTCGGCCGTTCGCCGGTCGCGAGCGCGGCGCGGATGCGATGAGCGAGGCCGCGCGGAGTCTCGCCTCGCATGATGCCTATGGCACCTGTGAGGAACATACGCGCGAAGCGGAGTTCGACCGCGTGCGCAACGTCCGCGGGTTGCGACTCGTCAAGCGCATCTGTCTGCCGTGCGAGGAGGTCGAGGACGTGTTGAGGAAGCTCCGTAAGGTCGGTCAGAATGGCTGCGACGAAGTGGTCGCCAAGGGACGCGTTGAAGTCGAAGTCGCTCCCCGAGAGGAACGCGCACACCCCAGGCAACAACCTTCGCGGATCCGAGTCAGCGATGCAGAGTTGGTCTCGCAGCCGCACAATGACGAACGCTTGCACCTCGGCCGAAGCGCGCGCCGCGAGGAACTGCGCAAGCCCCTGCAGGATCACGTCTACGGCCGCGACGACCGGGTCCGAGGCCATGTTGGGCGTGAGCGGGGACTGGGCCGACGAGCTAACGGCGCCTGTGGCGACGAGGGTGTCGTCGGCCACTTGCCGGTCGGCGACCTCGTTTTCGAACTCCTCATCCGACATCCGGTTGGGTGATGTCTGCGACAGCCGTGCGATGGCCACTTGGGTTGGCACAAGGTCGAAGTCATGGTCGCGGGCATCGA
>JBILQT010000560.1:0-3052 GCA_044373065.1 Sandaracinaceae bacterium | reverse complement strand
TCATCGCGGATTCGCAACGCGCAGAAGCGAATGCGAACAAGGCTGCCTTTGTGAATCTTCGGCAGAACCTCGTGGAGAACGGCTTGGATGCCGCGCGCATGCCGCTCGTCATTCAGTTCAACAAGCGCGACATGCCCGATGTGCGCACCGACGCTGAGATTGAGCAGATGGCGCAGAAGGGTCGCGAGCCTGTGTTCAAGGCCGTGGCGCTGCGCGGACAGGGCGTGATCGAGACCCTGACCGGCCTCTTTGAGATCACCTGGAAGCGCCTCGACCAGGACCATCAGCTCGGCGAGAAATTCGGTGTCGATAGCGCACAGCTCTTGGCCGACGTGAGAGAGAAACTCTCGCCGCGTCGCTCCGCCAAGGAGGCTGCGCGATGACCGTCGAATTCGATCTTGCGATGGGTGAAGTCGCGCGCCTCGAAGACGTCGTGGACAGGCGTGCGCTGGCTGAGGTCTGTCGCTCGTTCTTCGAGCTCTTCTCGATCTCGGTGCGCGTCTTCTCGCGCGAAGGCGCGTTGCTCGCCGACGCACACGAGGAGCAGGACGTCTGCCGCTATGTGAACACGCTGGGCGATGGCCGTCGCGCATGCTCGCGCATCGTCTCGGATGTGAAGCGACTCGACCCTGAGGTGGAGGCCGTCTCGCACGCTTGCTTCACGGGTGCGGAGTACCGCGTTGTCCCGCTGCACTACCAAGGTCGTCGTCTGGGGCGCTTCGTGATCGGCCCCTATGTGCCGGCCGAGATGCGCGAGGTGCCGCGCTCACTCCTTGTGATCGACTCACGCGTCGATGCCGAGACCGCGCGCGCCGCGCTTCACGAGATGCCGCGTGTGCGCCGCGAGACGGTCGAGCGCATCGGGCAGCACTTCAGTCGTGTGCTCGATCTGATCCTCTTCAGCGGACACCGCGCGTATCTCACGAGCAACATGCACATCGCGAGCGTTCGCGAGAGCTACCGCGAGCTCATCGACAAGAACGGCAAGCTTCAAGAGGCCTACGACAAGCTCAAGGAGCTCGACCGTTTGAAGTCGAACTTCCTCGCCACGATGAGCCATGAGCTCCGCACACCGCTGACTTCGATTATCGGATATAGCGATATGTTGGAAACGGGCATCGGCGGCGACTTGAACGTCGAGCAGATGGAGTTCGTCGGCACGATTCGTCAGAAGGGTGAGCATCTGCTTGCGCTCATCTCGAGCTTGCTCGACATGAACAAGCTCGAGCAGGGGACGATGCGCCTCAACCGCAAGCACATGGATGCGGGCGCGCTCGTGACGGATTTGCAGAAGACGCTCACGCCTTCGGCATTGAAGAAGGGCGTGCAGCTCGTGACCGAGATCGAGCCCGAGATTGGCAACGTCTTTGTCGACCCGGTCCGCATCAATCAGGTGCTCTTCAACCTCGCGGAGAACGCGCTCAAGTTCACGCCGAAGGGGGGCGTCGTGCGCTTCACGGCACGTGCGACCGAGCTCGTGAAGGATGCCGATGACTTCGGTGCGTCGATGTTTGACCTGACGGAGACGGCCGTTGAAATCGGTATTATCGATTCAGGAATCGGTATTCCGAAGGTGGAGCACGACAAGATTTTCGACGCCTTCTATCAAGTCGACGGGTCGAGCACGCGTGAGCATGGCGGCACAGGGCTTGGGCTCTCGATCGTCAAGCGCATCATCGATGCGCACGGCGGCAATGTGCGTGTGGAGAGCGAGCCTGGTCAGGGCGCTTCGTTCTTCATCACGCTGCCGCGAGACGCCTCGAATGACGGGTGAGCGAGGCCGCGTCGCGCGCCTCACCGCGTTGCTTCTGGAGCACAGCAAGCAGGTTGAAGTTGGCGTCGGCGACGATGCCGCGGTGCTCGCGCCGTTGCTTGCGCGCACGGTGCTCTCGGTCGATGCGCAGGTGGAGAATGTGCATTTCAAGCGGGGCTGGCTGACGCTGCGCGAGCTTGGTGCGCGGGCGGTGATGAGTGCGATGAGCGACCTCGCCGCAATGGGCGCAGAGGGTCGCGCGACGCTCCTCTCCATCGCGACGCCGCCGTGGGTCGATGAGGATGCGTTCGACGCGTTGATGCTGGGTGCACGCGATGCGGCAGAGCAGTGTCTGGCCCCGATTGTCGGAGGCAACCTCACGCGGGCGAGTGAGCTCTCGTTGCACACGACGGTCGTCGGGAAGGCGACGCAGGTGGTGCAGCGCGATGGCGCACGCGTTGGGCACGCCGTCTTTGTGACGGGCTCCATCGGCGCTGCCGCGCTTGGTCTTCACGCGCTTCAGCATGGGCTCGCCTCGGAGGCGTTCGCTCCCTTCGTGCATCGCTGGCGCGCGCCTCAAGCACGCATGAGTGAATGTCGACGGCTCGCGGAGTTCGCCTCGGCCTCGATCGACCTCTCGGATGGTCTCATTGCCGACGCGACGCAGCTTGCGGAGGCGAGCGGCGTGGGCTTGCAGATCGATGCCGCCGCGCTGCCCATGGCGGAGGGTTTTGTCGAGGCGTGCAAGCTTGCGCAGCGAGACCCTTTCGAGCTCGCGTGTACCGGTGGCGAAGACTACGAGGTGCTCTTCACCGCGCCGATGAGCGAGACGCCCTCGCGCTTTGCAACGTGCATCGGCGTGGTGGTGAGCGGTCGCGAGGTCAGCGTGCGCCATGAAGGACGCGTGCTCTCGTTTGGCCGGGCCGGCTTCGACCACTTCGCGCCCTAGGCGCCGCCCTTGTCGGGCTCGCTTGCGATGCGCTTGAGCATCTTCTGCAAGCCAAAGCGGGAGATTCCGAGCTCAAGCGCCGCGCGTGTTCGGTTCTGCTGATTGCGCTGCAAGGCTTCCGCAACGAGCTCGCGCGTCAGTGCGCCGCGAAGTTGGTGGAGGTCCGACTCACGCTCCAATGCGGGAAGCTGAACGTGCGCGACGTCGATGATGCCGCCCGTGGCCAAGAGCTTGGCCTGCGCGAGCACGTGCTCAAGCTCGCGCACATTGCCGGGCCAAGGATGATTCATGAGCGCGCGCATCGCGGCCGCACTCAGCTGCCTGGCGGGCGGCGCTGCAAGCTGCGCGCG
>JBILQT010000209.1:0-13501 GCA_044373065.1 Sandaracinaceae bacterium | reverse complement strand
CGCTCGACCTTGCGTGGCACCGAGGTCGCGCGTGAGACGACCATCCGCGAGAACAATCACTTCATGATCGTCTCGGCGATGATCGGCCTCACCGGTGAGGCCGCACGCGCCTACCGCGAGGCGCATCACATCCCGCAGCCGACAGCCGAGCAGCTGCAGTAGCGCTTACAACATCCCACAAAGCGGCGGTCTTTGAGCCGCGGTGGGTCTCATGGACCCGCGCGGCCGTGATTCAAAAGGAGAGAGAGAGAAAACCTGCGACCGGACAGCCGACCGTGCGTCCTTGGCGCGGAGGTTTCAATGACAGCGTTTCTTTCGTGCTTTCCACGCGGCCGATCTTTCTCGCGCTTCCACCGTCTCGCTCTTGGCGCGTTTTTGGTTCTCCTCATGAATCTGGACAACGCCACCGCACAGGCAGAGAGCGGTCGGTTCAACGTGCACTTGGGCTTGGGTGGTGCGGGCACCCTCAACGGAGGCGTTGGCGCGGTGGGGCATGCCGCATTCGATTGGCAGCTCTCCCAACCCGTGGCCCTCGAAGCCATGCTGAGCGGGGGCGCCTTTCTTGGAATCAGCGAGTCTGCTGGCTTCTTTCAGGCAGCGTTGGGCGCGCGTTTCCGCTTGCTCGACGACGGGACAGGCCACGCCACGGATGGAGGGAGCATCCATGGCGACCTTTCGATTGCGCCACATCTCGGCATCGCCATTCTGGGCGCGAGCGCTGCCTTCACCATCGATGTCGAGGTGGGATACGAATTCTCAGTCGCTGAGCCGGTCTCCATCGGCGTTTTTCTTCGTCCCAACTTGTTCATCAATGATCTCGGCGTGGGCTTCGCGTTCATCGGTGGCATCCAGGCGCAGTTCGAGATCGACCCCCTCTGGAGGCATGATGTAGACACCGACGGTGACGGTGTGGTCGATCGCCGCGACCGTTGTCCCGGTACACTCCACGGTGCTTCGGTGGACCGTCGTGGATGCATTCCGTTGCCTCCAACCATCGTTCTTGAGGGCATCACCTTCGCTTTCGATTCGGCTACGATTGAAGCGTCCAGCGAATCCGCTTTGCGCCGTGCCCTCGATGTCCTCAACGAGAACCCCACCGTGCACGTGCGCATCACCGGACACACCGACGATCAAGGCGACTCGGACTACAACATGCGCCTCTCACGCGACCGTGCGGAGTCTGTCGCTGCCTACTTCGTCGAGCACGGTGTGGCACGTTCGCGGCTCACGGTGCGTGGCCTAGGAAGCACCCGCCCCCGCGATCACGGCACCGACGAGAATGCCCGCGCGCGCAACCGCCGGATTGAGTTGGAGCCTCTTGAGTCGGACGACTGATGCCCTCGCGCTGCATCACGATGCCGGCGTCACGGGCGGTACGTAGAGACTTGTCGTCTCGATGTTGCGCGTGTTCTCGATGAACAACGTCATGCGCACGAGTAGGTCGAGGTCGTAGCCAGGAATTTGAACGCAGGCTCCAATCGCACTGTTCGAGATGGAGCCGCTTTCAATTTCAAAAGCCCCACCTTCCGCCACCTGTACGCCACAGAGAGGTGCGCCGTCGACGCGCAGATCACGTGCTTGGACCGCGCCTCGGAATACCGCCGCGATACCCGTTCCGCCCCCCTCGGAAGCACACGTTGTTGCCTGGCAAGCGCGCTCCGCAATGTGGTGGACGCTCACATGAGAGAGCGTCGCGCGCGTACCCTCGGTGCTTCCTCCGTAGACAACAATTCCCGTTTCAATCACGTCGTGCACCTCGACGAACTGCACGTCGGCCAAAGCGCCTTCGTCCACCTCGATGCCGCGGCCCACATCGAACGCTTCACCCGCCGCCACGTAGGCGACTTCTCCGTGTGCCAGACGCACATCCGTTCCCTCGCCTTGCAACATGATGCCCACAGTTTGTGGGTGAAGAATGCGAAAGCGGTCAATCTCGCCCGAACCATTTCGAACGAGCAATCCCGCGCCGATGTTCACGGGGGCCAGGACATCGTCGATGAGCAAATCCTGAGCAACAAAGCGTCCACCGTCCACCGCCACCGCTGCCCATTCGCTATGGAAAATCGCCGCACGCTGCACCGTGAGCACCGCTCCTGCGAGCGCCGCGAGCCCGACCGCAAATCCGGTACGCGGTTGGATGTTCTCAATCAGAACATCGGAAAGTTCGGCCGTCGACGCGCCGCTCACAACCAAACCAGATCCTGTGCTTCGTTGAATGCGGAGGTGCGAAATTGTCGCCAGCGAGTCGCGTATCTCCACGCCCTCTCCGCTTGGCACCGTCGCTTCGCTCAGCACATCTGCAATGTCGACGTTCTGAAGTACGAGTGTCGTGCCTCCTTCCGCCACCACGCCTCCTTCGGTTGCGTGTTCAATCATCGTGTCGCGGAGCGTGACTTGGCTGCGCTCCGAACCGCTTACGCCCGTTCCGTACCGACCACGAGCGTTGGGTGCCGTGTACCGAACGACGACGCGCTCTCCTTCCAACGTAGAGGCCCCCACCGCAATTCCAGCATCCACGCTTCCGTTCACGACGACGTCGCGCAAGCGTGCCTGCGCCCCTGCCTCGATGGAGATCCCGCGCCCGAACGTGCCGTCCGCGTAGGCTCGTGTGTTTCGAATCAGCACCCTCTCGGCATCGATGGAGCCTCCGACAAAGCCCACACCCACGCCCTCCACGCCTTCGATCACGACCCCGCGAAGCACAACATCGCCCCGTCCAAGAACACCTCCTGCGCCGCCTTGCAGAGTGAGGGATGAAATGCGGACGCGGTGACCTCTGGGGACCCAGACTAAGGGTCTCGATGCATCCCCGACGATGCGCACGCGGGCCGCACACACGCCATGCAGCGAGACATCAGGCGGCAGTGGAGCGGTCAGCGCGTAGGACCCTTCCGCCAAGACGACGGCGAGCGGACCCACACTATCCAGAAGGGCCTCGTCGAGTGAACGAAAGGGCGCTCTCTCTGTTCCGTCACCCGCGAGCGCCGCGGCTGCATCGACAAAACGCCGCGTACGGTCCGGCTCGATGTCCTCTGAAAAGCGCGACGCGGGGCAAGGATCGATTTCCTCGCAGGCGGTGCCGCCAACGCGTTGAAACAACGAGCCCTCGCAAGACACACGCGGAGGAGGGGCGCAGGCCGAGACCCCATCGTCCGCCGTGCGGACCCAACCCGCCGGGCACTCGCCCCACATCGGAAGGGTCACGTCGATGGGTCGACCGGCATCGGGTGTCGCCGCGTCATTGCCGATTCCCACATCAGGACAGCCGGAGAGAATCAGCGCGAAACAAGCGAGCAGAACACGCGGCATTCCACACCGTAAAGCGAGGCCTTCCTCGCGTCGATGTTCTACTCAATACATCGGCGCGATGACGCCACGCGCATCGACTGCGGAAGGCGGTTGGGTCGCGAGAGCCACCGGAAGACTGCCTGTGAAGGCCGCATCATTGGCTGTGGCTGTGCCCATGCGCGTCACGCGTGCGTCCCAACCCGGGCGGGAGGCGGAGGCAACCTCTTCGCGGGAACGATCGATGGAGCCAAGCACGGCCCCCAATCCCGCACCCTCGCTCGTGATTTCCACGTCGAACAAGGTGCTCGCATCGACGCGTTGCGCACTGTCGAGAAGCACTCCGATGCGTGACGCGCGCAGAATGGCAAGGTTGGAAAGGACAAAGGGTGTGCCGAAGAGATTCAATCCATCGCCCACTTCAATGGCCCCGCGAACACCCACCGTGCGTCGCTCGGCACGCACCGTGTCGATCGTGACGTTGTCCATGCGCACCATGGCGGCATCGACCGCAAGCAAGCCCGCGAAACCCGTGTTCACGATGCGCGCATCTGGTCCCATGATGGTCATCTGCACAGAACGTCCTACCCACACGCCGACATCGCCCGTTTGCTCGACGGAGAGCCCGGCGTGCATGCCATCGCCCGCAAGTGCCACGAGGCCATAGCCGTCCACTTGTTGAATGCGCAGCTGGTTCGAGGAAGTGCTCGGCCCGTCAAGCAACACCGCATACGAAGGCCAGCCACGCACACCGGACCAAATGTCGCTGACTGACACATTCTCCATGATCAGCGACTCCCCACGCGCCGCGATGCCAATGCCCAAGCCTTCGCCGACGCGCGAATCCGAGAGCTCTGCCTGGAGGGGACCTGACTCCATCCCTGCGAGGCCTATACCCAACGCGAGACCGACAGACGCAAAGCCGAGAATGGTCACCATCCGCAACGTGACTTGGCCACGACTGACCACCACGCCATGTGTCGCATCATCACTCGCTCGCACATTGAGCCAGCGCGGGTCGTCGCGATTTGCGCGCGTCACATTGCCGCGAATCTCCGAGCGAAGGACTTCCGAAGTCGCCGAGCCCAAGGCAATGCCCACACCGCGATTGGGCTCAATCGTCACGCCGTCCACACGGGCTGTCCCATCGCCCTCCGTCAGCACGGCGAGGCGATCGGATTCAATGCGCACATTCTCAAGCGAGGTTGTCAAACCTGCCGATGTTTGGAGCACGACGCTCTCGTTTCCGAGCGTGAGCACGGAAGGACCTCGCAATGTGACCCCCGCGGGAACCACCAGTGCTCCTTCCACCGGACATCGCAGGACCACGATATCGCCAGGTCCACTCGTTGCGAGCTCTCGACGAACCGCACTCAAGTCGCACGGCGCCGCGCAGCCAATCAACGCGATCGCTGCGTGACACAAAACCAAGACCACTCGGAACACGTTCATCGTTCGTCACTTTCTCAAAGTGGCTGCTATCGTGGTGATCTCACGCACGATTTGGCGTGCGCGGTCTCCTCTTCTGACATGCCTCATTTGTCTCCGAGCATCGCAGCCGATTTCGTGCGCGGGTTGCTTACCGGTGCGGAACGAGACGAAGCCATCCGAGAGATAGGTTCGTGCGCAGCGTGCCGCGCGCTGGTGGGAGGTCTCGCGAGAGAAGTCGCGGACATCGCGGAGAGCACCAGTCTGCACCTGATTCCGAAGACCCGTGAACCTCTCGCGCCCTCGGAGATGCACCTCGCAAAAGGCTCCACCATCGGTCTCTATCGGGTGGATGGGTTGCTTGGCCAAGGGGGCATGGGGGTGGTGTATCGGGTCACACACATGCAGCTGGAGAAGCGTTTTGCGCTGAAGATGCTCCTTCCGGAGCGCGCCGCCCAGGAGCACGCCGTTCGTCGGTTCGTTTCGGAAGCGCGGGCCCTCGGGAGCATTGGGCATGAAGGCGTCGTCGACATTCTCGACTTTGGCTACCAAGAGGATGGGGCGCCTTTTTTGGTGATGGAGTACCTGCAAGGACGCACCCTGGAGGAACTTCTGCGAACAGAAGCGTGCGCGCCGCACGACGCTTTCGAGATCGCACGCCGACTGGCTGAGGCCTTGGCTGCGGTGCATGCGGTCGGCGTGGTGCATCGCGACGTCAAGCCCGCGAACGTCTTTGTCGCCGCCAACCTGCAGGATCGTGGCAGCGTGAAGTTGCTCGATTTCGGACTCGCAAAACTGGGCGCGAACGACGACAACGATGCTTCGCTCACGCGCACCGGAGCGGTCATGGGCACGCCGGCGTACATGCCTCCGGAGCAGTGGTTCGACTCGAAGCATGTCGGTGCCAGCGTCGATGTGTACGCCTGGGGTGTTCTCACGCATCAGATGTTGACGGGTCGCATCCGAAGTTCGCGCGAAAGCATGGAGGGACTGCACGAAGAGTTGGGCGCCTTTCCGCGACGAGTCGTCGACGTGATTGCGAGCGCGCTCACGGAAAGCGTCCATCAACGCATCGCCGATGGGCGCTTTCTTTGTGCGCGTTGGTCCGATGCAATGCGCATCTTGGGACCGCGGGTCTCCGATCTGGCACCTGCGCCTTCGAAGCTTGAGACGCCGATCGTGGGTCGTGAGAAGGACGTCGCCGCACTGGTGCTCCGCTGCGATCAGAAGAGCGGACCCGTCGTGCTCTTGGGTGCCGACGGATCTGGGAGGTCCACACTCTTGCATTCGGTGGGAAATGCCCTTCGAGCAAAAGGTTTGCGCGTCTTTGAGCGCTCCGCACAAGGAACTGATGGCGCGTACGCAGCTCTGCGGCATCTGCTCCCGTCGAGCGCGAAATCGACGGAGCTGGAGTTGCATCGGCTCTTTCGACAAGAGCCCTGCGTCCTTCTCTTGGACGACATCGAAACACTCGATGCGGAGAGCGCCGCGCTTCTGCGTGTGCACCGTGATAGCGATTGCGTTTGGATGCTCGGTGCGACGAGCCATGCCGACGTGGCGGTCTTGTGGGGCGAACCCTGGCCCATGCGTGGCCTCGACCGGGCGAGCCTGGAGACATTGGTGCGAGCGACCCAGACGCCACTGTCCGACGAGGTCCTCGAGCAACTGTCCGAGCGCACGCAAGGGCACCCCTTGTTCTTCCTGCAGACGCTTGCTCTCTTGCGCGAAGGAGGAGACCTCAGCGCCACCTTGAGCGTCGTCGAAGTCGTCGCGGCCCGCATCGAACGCCTTGCCGGATCGCACGCGCACGCTTGGAAGGTCGCGTCGGTGCTTCGTGATGCGTTCTCGACTGAAGATCTCGCCATGCTCGGTGTCTTGGACGCGCTGAGCGAAGTTCGATATCTCCGCGCACACGGTGTACTTGAGTTGAACGCATCTGGCGGTTGCGTGTTCGTCTCCGACGTGTTTCGCCGGGCTGCGAAGAGCCTCCTCTCGCACGACCAAGCGGCCCTTCTGCACCGTGAAGCTGCGTCGCTCTACGCGAGGCGAAGCGCACCTCCGTGGTCGCGGGTCGCCGAACACTACCTGGCGGCGGGGGACACCCTGCGCGCAAGCGATGCGTACGCGTTCGCGGCCCTTGGGGCGAGCGCGGTACCTTGCTCGGATCTGCAGCACGGTGGTTCGCGGCCGGAAGCCAGCTTTGCGTTGCGTGCGAAATGGTCGGCCTCCGCCCTGATGCATGATTCTGAAGGTCGAGCGGACGCAACAGAACTGCGGCTTCTGCAGATGGACGCGCTTGAAAGCGAGGGGCATTTCGATCAAGTGCTGAGCGCCATCGCCGCGCTTGATTCGTCCGCTTGGACAAGCGACCAAGAGGCTCGCATTTTGGTCAGGCAAGGGACGGCGCTCCAGCGAATGGGCAAACATGAGGCAGCACTCCTCGTGTTCCATCGCGCCGAAACGACCGCTCGGGAAAACTCTGACAGCGCAGACACGGTTGCCCTCGCCCTTGGCCGACATGCGGTATGTCTTGCGCTTGCAGGGAGACTTGAGGAAGCACGCGACCGTCTTTGGGAGGCCGAGGCTTTGGTGCAACAACATGCACCGCAGCGACGTGCAGACTTGGCCGGATGGCGCGCCCAAGTTGCTGGGCTCTCCGGCGATTTGGCCGCGCGTCGGGATGCCTACTGGACCGCTGTCGAACTCTTTCGTGAGGCTGGAAACGCAAGATTCGCAGCGTTCTCTCTGCTGAATCTGGGGGATACGTACACTCGCCTCGGTGCCTACGACGAAGCTCTTCCTGCCCTTGCCCGAGCACACACCGAGTGCACCATCCTCGGAGCCACGCTGATGGCCGGCTATGCGTCGCTCAACCTTGGATACGTTCAAGCGCATCTCGACCAAACGGAGGAGGCCGAGCGGCGGATGGATGAGGCTGAGGCCACTGCGGAACGCGGCGGTGACGCTCGCCTGCTTCGCTACTGCTTGCTCTATCGAGCGCGCCTGCACATCGAAGGGGATGCACCCGTGCGTCCTTATGAGGCGCTCGGGCGGCTGCTCGCGGAAAGTGACGATGCCCAAACCGACGCGGCGTGGCGAGCGATGAGTCTGGCCGTGCTTGCACGACGCGCGCTTGTGCTTGGGGAAACCAACGAGGCTCTCCGGCTGGCCCGCGAGGCCCGCGAGGTCGTCGTGCAAGCGGACGCGATCGAAGAGGGTGAAGCCGACGTGGATGTTGTGTTGGCCGATGCTCTCGACGCCGCGGGCCTTGCCGATGAATCCAACCTCACTGTGCAGCGTGCAGTAAGGCGCATTCGTGACGCGGCGAAGAGAATTGCGGGCGCGCACTGGCGTACGAGATTCCTCCAAGACGTCCCTGCGCACCGCGATCTGCTCTCGCGGGTTCTGTGACACGTGTCTCAAAGAAGGTTGATGCAACTGAGATCACACATGACGACAGCGCCTTCGGCGCAATCATTGAACTGGATCCGCCTGCCCGCGGTGGCCGCGTTGCAACGATTCGTACAGCTTTCAAGGCCCCCCACCGCAAAGCATTCGAAGAAACGGTATTCGTTGCAGAAGCTGGCGCATTCCGCGAGGGTTCGGTCAACACAATCTTGCGAACACGTGTCGCTGGTCTCACCGGAATCGCAACGGTTGTTGCCGCAGACGGGACAACTCTCGCAAGCGCCAACGGCTTGACCTGCGGGGCGCACGCAATAGTCACCGGGGCCACAGTTGGAGTCGCTGGTGCATCCCGGTGTACATCGGCCGACAAACTCACAGTACTGACCTGCGCTGCAGGTGATGCCGCTGCAGGCCGTGATTCCGCTCTGCCCTCCTCCTCCGCATCCCATGGGGGCCACGGGTGGGGATGCCGGGCATCCTGCGAGAAGAAACAAGAACGCGGCGACGGGAACAAAGCGTGTGGTGAACATGGGAACTTCCTTTCGTCCAAGGACGTTTCCCTCCGCAGTCCGTCGCAACATTTCTCGTGCGATGTTTCATGCATGTCTTTTGAGACCATCCAGGCGCTGCTCGATCGGCAACAAGAGGCGCTTTCTCGCTCGTGGCCTGGTGTTGGCGTCGATGTGGCATCCCTTCGCATGCGCCTCCAACGACAATGGGGCGATTCGGCCCTGGCCACGGAGTTGGCCTCGTTGCATCTGGTCGATCTCGCTCTGGCCGATGCCGCTGCACGCGGAGACCAGCGCGCACTCGAAGTCTTGGAGCACTCCTTGATCGCGCGTGTTCCTGACGCCGCGCGCCGCTACGATTCGAGCGACGAGTTCGCGCAGACCTTGCAGCAGAACGTCCGAATTGCACTGCTCGTTGGCGAGAAGAATGGCCCTAGGATTGACTCTTACACGGGCCGCGGGCCCCTTTTGCACTGGGTACTGGTGGTCGCCACAAGGCTGGCAATCGACCTCAAGCGACGTGAGGCGAAGGAAGACGGCGAGGATGATCTTCTCGACCTGATGGATTGGGGGGACCCACTGGCGAAGCGCGAGAGTCGCGCCCTGCTCAAGACGTGGATCCAAGAAGGCCTGAGCCTGCTCGATGCCCAAGAGCGGGCCGTCTTGCAGCTCTACTTCGTGGAAGAAGTCCCAAGCCAGACCATCGCAATCATGTTCGGCGTTCATCGAGCCACGGTCGCGCGATGGCTGGAACACGCCCGCGACCAGCTGCGCTCACACGTTCGAAGGCGTGCCCTTGCGACGCCAGGAATGGGCGCTGACGCCTTGAACAGCCTGCTCCGTGCCGCAGATGGATATGTCTCGCTCAGTCTCTCGCTCCTGCGTTCGTAGTCGAAGCGATGGAGTGGTAGACGCGTTGAAGTGAACATCCGGCGCGCCGCGAACCCCTGACAGAGCAAGAGCCATTTGAAACAGCACCCAAGCCAAGCACCCGAGAGCGTCCCGCCTTCACCTCATGTCAAGACGACAGGCACAGGCCTTGTCACCCGCTCCTTAAGCGGCTTCATCACCGTCCACACCGACGACGGACGCACGCTCACCTGCAAGCTGCGCGGCAAGCTCAAGCAAGAGCGTCAGCGCAGCGAGATCGCCGTCGCGGGAGACCGCGTTCGCTTTGAGGCGCAGAGCGAGACGGAGGGCACGATCCTCGAGGTCCTTCCGCGCACCTCGACCATCATGCGCAAAGAGGCCGGCCCACGCGGCGCGCACTTCGACGACCTCATCGTCGCGAACCTCGATCTCCTCGTCATCACCGGCGCCGCAACAGCCCCAACGCTCCAGCCCGGCTTGGTCGATCGCTTCCTCGTCATCGCCGAGCTCGGCCACGTGAAGCCCCTGATCGTGATCACCAAATGCGATGCGCCCGATCCGAGCTTTGAAGAGGAGCTTCGTCTCCATATTCAAACATATCGCAATATGGGTGTGGAGGTGATTGAAACGAGCGTGCGCACAGGCCTTGGCATGGACACGCTGCGTGCCCGCCTCGAGGGGCAGATCAGCGCCTTCATGGGCAAGAGCGGCGCGGGCAAGTCGAGCTTGCTCAACGCGATCGATCCAGCCTTCGCCCTCGCCGTCGGCGATGTGAGCGACGCACTCAAGAAGGGCACACACACGACACGCGTGGCCTCACTTCATGCCTTTGGGACGGGCTGGCTCGTTGACACCCCCGGCCTGCGCGAGCTCGGCGTGCCTGAGCTGAACGCCCACGACCTCACCGCGTGCTTCCCCGAGATGCGCGACCGCGGTCGCTGCAAATACACCACGTGTGCGCACGAGAACGAGAAGGGCTGCGTGATGCGCGAGGGCATCGCGACAGGCGAGATCGCAGCCTCACGGATCGATAGTTTCCGTAAGCTTCTTCGAGGAGAATTTCATGGCGGCTAAGGCGTTCGGAAGGGCTTCACGGCTGGGTCTTCTGTTGGGCGCGCTCACAAGCGCGTGCGGTGAATCCGACCCGGAACCCTCCTCGAGGCCGCATCCCGCACCAAGCGTTGCCGAGGCGCCCACTAGCCCTGTGGAAGCCCGAGCAACGCCTGAGACGCCACGAACAAGCACTGAGACCGCGCCAACAAGCACAACGGAGGAGGCGCCCCTCCTCGATGATTCACTCACCGCACCCGTCCGCGAGGGCGAGGTGGCCGAGGCTTTTCCGAGCCCGCTGACGATCCCGAGCGTCGCTGCAGGGCGCTGCGCCGAGCGAACCGAGGTGCCGCTCCGCATCGCACGCGAGGCGGGTGCACCGGCGCTGACGGCGGTCGACCAAACCTTCTTCGCTGCGGCGTACACGCCCGAAGAAAGTGGCGAGTCGCTGAGCGTGTTCAGCTTCGTCCCGGGCCAGGCTGCGCTGCCGGTTCAAGCGTGGCCCATCGCGCTCCCAAGCCATGCGCGCAGTGCCCCGCCCGCGCTGGTGCCACTCGGTCGCAAGCTCGGTGTGGGGTATGTGGATGGCGAGGGAAACGTCTTCTTCATTGAGGTCGATCCGGCACGTCCGTCTGCGCGACCCATCGCGGTGGGAGAGCATGCCGATGCGCGCTTCGCGCCAGCGATCGCACTCTTTGGGACGACACGCGTCGTCGCGTACAGCGAGTTCCACGAGGGCGCGCCGCACCTGCGCATCGTGCGTTTGGATGCCTCGGGCACTGTCCTTGGAAGGCACGAAGCGACCTCGGAGCAAGGCGGCGCCGCCCATCCAAGCTTTGTCGTTCAGCGTGCGCCGAGTGCCGATCTGCTCTTCCTCGATGCGCGTCGTTCACTCTCGATCTTGCATCGCGTCTCCTTCGACTCGAGCGGCATCCCGGGCACACCGCGCGTCGCAAGGCCGCTCAGTGCAACCGCAGATCCGCCGGATTTTGTCGGCGTTGAGGCGGTCGACATGCACGCGCTCGCCTACACGGCCGTGGGCAATATGGCGACGCGTGCGGTGGGCCTCGTCTCGCTTGGCGAGAGCGGTGAGGCGCCTGTCGCGGTGGTGCCCGGGCTTGGCTATGGGCAGGCGCTGCGTGTCTCGGCGATCGCCCGGGAGCACGATGCCGTGATTGCGACCGAAGCACCCTCGGCCGTGCCCGCAACTGCACCGCATGAGGTGCGCATTCGAACGCTCGCGCCGGATGCAAGCGGCCATATGCAGCTTGGTGAGCCGCTTGTGATCGAGGGCCGCACGCAGCCGTCCATCGCGATGAACGATGCGGATGTGATCGCCGTCGCTGTCTCCGGCGGGCTCGTGCATTTCGTGCTCTGTCCGTAGCCCTGCCCCAGAGCCCTCACGAACTCCAATCGACTTGCGGCGTGCTTTCGCGCCAGGCTCCACCTCATGCGCGATGGAGAACCCCAAGAGCTCTACCCAGCGAGTCCGACCGGCGTCACACCCGAGCTGACCGCCGCCTCACCTCGCTACAAGCGGCACGTCGCGCTCGCCTGCCTTGGCGTGCTGGTGTTCCTGCTCGTCTATTTGGGACTCACCGGATACCTCGGGTGGATCATCTATCGCCTGCTCGGCGATGCGATCTTGCACGGCGGAAACATCGTGTTGGCCGGGCTCTTCTCGCTCCCTGCGCTCTTCTTCTTCGGCTTTCTTGTGCGCGGCCTTTTTGCCTTCAAGAGCGCCCGCAACGAGGGTGTCGTCGAGGTTTCGGCCACGAATCAACCGAGGCTCTTCGCGTTCCTTCATCGGCTCGCCGACGAGACGGGTGCGCCACGTCCGACGAAGGTATTTCTCTCGGCCGGGGTGAACGCGATGGTCTTCTACGACATCTCGTTCTGGAATCTCTTTGTCCCCGCAAAGAAGAACCTCGAGCTTGGGCTCGCGCTCATCAACGTGCTCTCACTCGACGAGCTCAAGGCCGTCGTTGCGCATGAGTACGGGCACTTTGCGCAGCGCTCGACGGCGCTTGGAAACTGGGTGTATGTCGCCCACCAGATCACCGCGGAGATCGTCGGCGCACGAAGCGGGTTCGACACCTTCCTCATGGCGATCTCCTCCATCGACATTCGCGTCGCGTGGATCGGCTGGATCATGCGGCTCTTTGTCTGGGCCATCCGCGCGGTGCTCGACACGTTCTTCCGCATCGTGCTCTTGGCCAAGCGCGCGCTTGGTCGTGAGATGGAATTTCAGGCCGACCGTGTCGCTGTCTCGGTGAGCGGGAGCGACAGCTTGATCCACGCGCTTCATCGTCTTCACGCGGCGCAAGACGCCTGGCAGGAGGCTCTGATCTTCGCGAACGATGAGCGTGCAATGGGGCGGCCCGTGATGGACCTCTTCGCGCTGCAGAGCGCAGCGGTGGAGCATCTGCGTCGCATCCTCGATGAGCCCGACTTTGGCGTCACACCGACCCGTCCAGAGGGCACTGCACAAGCCCATCGCGTCTTCTCTTCGGCGCTCGCGATGCCACCACGGATGTGGATGACGCACCCGCCCGATCGTGAGCGAGAGGATCACGCGAAGGAAATCTACATCCCCTCGGCCCTCGACCCTCGACCGGCATGGGCGCTCTTCGAGGAGATACCGGCGCTGCAGACGAAGATGACGGCGAGCCACTACGCGCTGATCGATGCGCGCATCGCGGCGCAGCGCAAGGGAGCGCCGCCGCTCAAGCCACTGCCACCCGCAGTGCCCATCGAGACAACGCTCGGACGCCTCGAAGAGCACTTCGTTCGTCCCGCGCTCGACACGCGCTATCGCGGCGCCTTCATGGGTCGCTCGATCGCGGCTTACGACAAGCAATGGCGCGACATGATCGGCAAGCGACAAGCGGAGCCAGTACGCGAAGAGGTGCTCGCTGCGATCGATGCGGGCTACCCGGACTCATTGCGTG
>JBILQT010000208.1:0-13530 GCA_044373065.1 Sandaracinaceae bacterium | reverse complement strand
CTCTCGTCCCTCGAAGGCGTCGAGATTGTCGGTGAGCGCGAGAGCGCCGAGCAGATGCTCGCAACGCTCGAGGACGACGAAGTCGACGTGCTCATGCTCGACATTCAGATGTCCGGAATGACCGGCCTCGAGGCGTACGGACTGCTTCCAGAAGACGCGCCCTACGTCATCTTCGCAACCGCGCATCCCGAGCACGCCGTGAAAGCATTCGAGGTCGGTGCCGTCGACTACATCCTCAAGCCCGTCGATGAGGCGCGGCTCAAGACGGCGATCGACAGAGCCAAGAAACACTACGCAGCAGCGCCAGGCACAGGCGAGCTTCCGCGCCTTCCACAGCTCGCGGTGGAGACGACCAAGGGCCTTGTGTTGCTCGCGCCCGAGGATGTCAGCCACGCCGTGCTCGAAGGCGCGCTCGTGACGATTCACGCACGTGATGGCGCGACGACGCGGAGCTTCATGACCGACATGCAGCTCGTCGATATCGAGAAGCGCTTGGGACTTCTCGTGGAGCGCGTGCATCGCAAGGCGCTGATCAATTTCGCATTCGTCGCACGCCTCGAGCCCCAACCGACAGGCGGCTATCTGGCGCACATGAAGAGCGGCGAGCGTGTCGAGATCTCGCGTCAATCGGCGCGGCGCATTCGACGTCGCCTCGGCATCACGTGAAGAAACTTCGCGGCGTTCAGGCGCGCATGCGGCGCGTGCTCTACTCGCGCCTCGATGATTCACGAATCGCTCACACTGCCCTGCGGCATCGTCCTTCCGAACCGCCTCGCCAAGGCCTCGCTGAGTGAGAGCCTGGCCGTGCGTGGCCAGCCCACGCCGGAGATGGAAGCGCTCTACGCGCGTTGGTCGCAAGGAGGCGTCGGGCTCTCGCTGACGGGCAATGTGATGACCCAGCGTCGCTACCGCGAGCGCATGGCAAACGTCGTGGTCGATGCGGAGACAGACATGGCCGCGCTCACGCGCTACGCACGCGCGTGCAAGGCCGCCGGCAACATCGCCGCGGTGCAGATCAACCATCCCGGGCGCCAGGTGAATCGCTTCGTCGCGAACGACCCAGTCGGCCCCTCGGACGGCCCCGCCGTCAGCATGCTCGGCTTCTTCGCAAGGCCACGCGCACTCACGCTGCCGGAGATCGAATCGCTCATCGAGGGCTACGTCGAGGCTGCGCTCAAATGCGAGCAGGCAGGCTTCGATGGCGTGCTCGTGCATGCCGCACACGGCTACCTCATCAGCCAATTTCTCTCGCCACTCTCGAACAAGCGCACCGATGAATTCGGCGGACCTATCGAGAAGCGCGCGACCTTCCTCTTCGAGATCCTCAAGCGCATCCGCGCCCGCACCAAGAAGGGCTTTGGGCTCTTCGTGAAGCTCAACTCGGCAGATTTTCAGCGCGGCGGGTTCACCGAGGAAGACTCGCTCCACGTCGTGCGCATGCTCGACGCCTTCGGTGTCGACCTCATCGAGATCTCCGGCGGCAACTACGAGAGCCTCGCGTTCTTGAATGAGGCTGAGGCTCCACAAGCTTCGACCCGCGCACGCGAAGCCTTCTTCATGGAGTACGCCCGCAAGGCCCGCGCACTCACGAAGCTGCCCTTGATGTTGACCGGCGGATTTCGCACCAAAGAGGTCATGGAGAGCGCGCTGCGCGAGGGCGCCGTTGATGTCATCGGCCTCGGCCGCCCGCTCATTCTCGAACCCGACTTTCCGAAGAAGCTGCTCTCAGGCGAGGTCACCCAGGCGATGACGCCACCGCGCATCCGCTCCATGATCTCGACGCTGCAAGGCGCCGCGGAGACGGGCTTCTACGTGCGCAACATGCATCGCCTCGCACGCGGCGAGGCGCCTCAACTCCAGATGAACGGGACGGCCTGCGCGCTCTGGTACGTCGGCCACGACGCGATCCGCGGGACGCGTCGCTTCGTCGGCGCAAGCGAGTAGCTCGCTCGGGCTCAGTAGTTCGAGACGACGTCTTCGGGCTTGCCGCCGCGCTTCACGAACGCTGCGCGAAGCTCCTCGACCATCTCGGGCTGGCCCACCGCCACCACGAGCGCGTTCATATCCGTGATGCGCTCAAGCAGAGCTTCCTGCGCGCGCGTGCCCTTCAGCACGCCCTTGGCATCCACCGTCGAGAAGTGCAGGTGCACATCGATGCGACGCGCTTGATAGCGCTTGAGGTCGCCCTCGAGTGGCTGATGCTCTGGGCTACGCAGGCCGAAATCGAGCGAGATGCTCTTGGGGTTCGCGGCGAGCAGCGCCTCTTCAATGCCTGCGCGCACGGGCGCAATCGCCGTTCCCGTTGCGACGAAATGAAGCGGACGGCCGTCTGCGCGGTCGAGCCCAAAGCCCGGCCCCACGGGCTCGGTCACCTCAATCTTCGTCCCCTGCGCCGCCACTGCGAGCTTGGCCGCGGCCTCTGCGCCCACCGCGTTGTTCGCACGCAGGAGGAAGCGGAGCGTCGGCTCGTCGTCGTCCTCGTGCGGCGCATTCCACATCGCGAAAATGCCCTCGTGGCCTGCGATGCGCACCTTCACGAACTGCCCGGCACGACGATGTCGCGCACGCACATCCTCGCTGACGCCGAGGATCAACTCGAGCTGATCACGTGCAACCTGCCGCCGCAAAACGACGCGCCCAGCTGTGAATGGAGAGAATGTCGGGAGGGGCACGGGGCGTGAGTTAGACGCGAAACATGCATTCGTCGAGTGCGGAGTTCGCGCACCGTGCGCCGCTTTTGCGCGCGCTTTCCGAGACTCGCGTCGCATGCGCTTTTGCGCTAAGGGCGGCGCCGCGCGCACCTATGGTTGCCGCTTCCCTCGCGGAAAGTCCGCAGGCATCAGACGAGGTTGAACATGGCGAAGGCGAAGAAACTGCCCCTTCCAGGCAAATCCGAATCGGCCGCACAAGTCTCGGCGCTGGAAGCACCCAAGTTCAAGTGGACGGTCGTCTATCAAATCGCAGGCGTGGTCGTGGTCCTCTGGGTCCTCGCCGTGCTCCTCATCCCCTACCTCAGCTACTGGGGCATCGGCGTGATGGGCGTGGGCACCGCGGCGCTGATCGGCTTTGGCATCTGGCTCTGGAACATGATGCGCAAACAGGGCCGTCTTGCGGAGTTGCTCAACCAAGCTGGCTCGACCGAAGAGGGACGCCAGGCCGCGATTCAACAGCTCGCCGCCGAGGACAAAGGCGATGGCATGAACGCGATGGCGCGTGCGCAGCTTGTCGCGCGTGATGACCCGAAAGAGGCCATCAAGATCATGGAAGCAATCAACATCGAGAAGGCACAAGCGCTCATCCAGGACGACATCCGCGCAAACCTCGCCTACCTCTATCTTGCGACCGGCCGCGTGAAGGATTCGCGCCCCGTCACCGACAAGATCAAGTACGAGGCGGGCCCCACCGCAAAGCAGAAGGCGATGTACGCAGCCGTCGTCGCAGAGTCGAAGGCGCGCACCGGTGACCCGCAGGACGCCAAGCGCATCATCGATGCGGTGAACATCGCTGACCCAGAGATCACCGAGCTCCTTCCGATGATTCACCGCGCGCAGGTCTTCACGTACCTGGGCACGAAGAACCGTGGCCTTGCCAAGCGCGCGATGACAGCGCTTGTGCTCGTCGACCCGAACCATCTCGCGCCTTTCATGATGGCGCGCGCCGTGACGCCCGAGCAGATCGAGATGCAGAAGATGGCGAAGGAAGTGCTGACGGAAGCGAACTACCAGACGCGCCCAAAGACGAAGATGGTCCGCGGCTAGGAGTCGATTCGGAAGAGCCGCTCGCTCTACAGTGAGCGGATGCCGACGCTGAACCGCTCGCTGGTCGCCCTTCTCGCACTCTTCATCGCGACCCAAGCCACGCCTGCCCTCGCACAATTCGAGGTGCAGGCGTCGTCGTTTTTGGGCGGCGCAATGGCCGACGAGATCCGAGGCACGCGCATCCAATCCGACGGCACGATCGTCCTTGCGGCCAACACCTCGGCGTTGCCTTCGGGCGTCTCGCCAACGCTTCTTCCTGGCGCGCTACCGACCTCAACGGGCGCGCTCTTGCGGCTCAGCCCCGAGGGAGACCGGGTGCTCTCCGTGACGCGCTTTGCGGGCGAAGCACGCGACCTCGCCCTCGATGCAGAGGACAACGTCTGGCTCGCTGCAGGCTCGGCCGGCGTCATCGCACTCAACCCCGATGGATCGTTTCGCTGGAGCGCAAGCCCAGGCCATGTGCACCGCATCGATGTGGCTTCCGACGGGCGCGCGGCTGCACTCGTCCCCTCCAATGTCGGCGGCGCCGATGACACGCCGGGGGAGGGCCAGGTCATTCTCTTCGATGCTGCGGGCGCAGAGCTTCGGCGCTTCGCCGGACATCGCAACACGCTCGACCTCGCCATCGACGCGACCAGCGAGACGGTGGTGCTCATCGGCTGGCGGCAGGCCACCGCGAACGACGGGATGCGCAACGAGCCAGTCCAGATCGCCTACCTGCGCGGCGTCGGAACCGACGGCATGACGCGCTGGACCGACTACGACTGGTCGACCGATGTGAGCAGCCCGAGCTTCATCAATCGACCTGAAAACAATATGGCCGATACGCGCGGCTACCGCGTCTCTTTCGGGCGTGATGGGCGCCTGCTCGCAGCCTTCGAGTGCGCAGGTGGCAACCACATCTTTCGCTATCTCCCGACAGACATTTCAACGCGCAGCGCGATCGTCCTTGGCGACAACTTTCACACCTTTTCGAACACACGCTCTGAGCACAAAACCTTCTTCGGGATCTACGACCCAAGAAGTGGCGAATACCTCACAGGCCAACAGCTCGTCGGACGCTTGAGTAGCGGACGCGGCAACACAGTCCGCGTGCAGCGCGGCGAGATCACCACCGACGAATCAGGACGCGTCTACCTCGTCGGAGCAGCCGCTTCGGGCTTGCCACTCACGCTTCAACCCGAGGGCACCGGCGACTACACCGGTGGCGCTTACTTGGCCGTGATGAGCGCAGACCTCACGACGCGACTCTTCATCACGAGGCTCACGCCCAGCGGTCGATCGCAGAGCGTCGATGCACGCACCCTCGGCGCAAACACCTCCCTTGTCTTCGGTGGAGAGGCTCACGCGAACGATATGGGCGACCCGCAATTCTTCGCGCGCAACGCACTTCAGCCGACGCTCGGTGGAGGCGAAGACGGCTTCTTCGGTGTGCTCACCACCGGCGCACTCGAGCCTCTCTCAGACGCAGGACCCAGGCCCGATGGCGGACCTCGCGCGGACGCAGGCATTGGCAGCGCAGACGCAGGCCCGAGCCTCTCGCAGCCAGGATGCGGCTGCCGCGCCACGCGACATGCGCCCTCTGCATCCACTCTCTTCGTCGCCCTCGCCGCACTCTGCATGCTTCAGAGGCGTCGCGCCTCCAGCAGAAAGATGTAGAACTCGCGCGCCTCCAGCTCTCGTCTTGCTGCAGGAAGAAAGTGAGTTCCCTGTGTCTGCTTCGAAGACTGTTTTCATGCTCCTCAAAGAACGAGGGGCGATCATCAAAGACATGGTTGCGGCCCATCTCCTCGTGGATGGCCAGCCACCCAAGGTCATCGACCTTCACACGCCCGTCCCCGATGACGCGCAGCTTGTGGCGATCGACACCAAGCATCCCGATGCGCTCGCCGTGATTCGTCACTCGTCCGCGCACGTGATGGCCGATGCCGTACAGCGCCTCTTCCCCGGCACGAAGGTGGCCTTTGGCCCCGCGACCGAGAGCGGCTTTTACTACGACTACGACAAGCCAGGTGGGCCCTTCACCGACGACGACTTGCGCACCATCGAGAAGAAGATGGCCGAGATCATCGCGGGCGATTTGCCCTTCAAGCGCGAGACCGTCAGCGGTGATGACGCACGCGCGCTCCTGAGCAAGACGAACGAGACCTACAAGCTTGAGCACCTCGAGAAATTGCTCGGCATGGGCGAGGAGATCTCGCTCTACAGGCACGGCGAGTGGACCGACCTCTGCGAGGGCCCGCACGTCCCCTCAACGCGCTACCTCAAGGCGTTCCAGCTCACCTCGGTGTCGGGCTGCTACTGGCGCGGCATCGAGACCAATCCTGCCCTTCAGCGCATCCACGGCACGGCCTTCTCGGACAAGAACGCCCTCGCCGACTATGTGAAGCAACTCGAAGAGGCGAAGAAGCGCGATCACCGCAAGCTCGGCAAAGAGCTCGACCTCATCGCGTTCCATCCCTGGGCACCGGCCTCGCCCTTCTTCCTCCCGCGCGGCGCCGCGATCTACCAATCGCTCATCGACTACGTGCGCGAGCTCTATCGGCATTTCGGCTACGAGGAAGTCGTCACGCCGCAGGTCTTTGATCGCGAGCTCTTCCTCACCTCAGGGCACTTGCCCGCCTACCAAGAGAATATGTTTCTCGCGGCGACGGCCGAGAACATCGACGAGGTCTGCGAGCATCTCGCCAAGAAGAACGAGGGCGGCAAGATCGAGGCGAAGGAAGTCGAAGAGGCGCTGCGCGAGGGCATTCGCTTTGGCGTGAAGCCGATGAACTGCCCCGGTCACGCGCTGATGTTCGGCATGACCCGCCGCAGCTACCGCGAGCTTCCGATGCGCTTGGCCGACTTCGGACGCCTCCATCGCTTCGAGCGAAGCGGCGTCACGCAGGGCCTCACCCGCGTGCGCACGTTCTGTCAGGACGACGCGCACATCTTCTGCGCGATGGAACAAGTACAGAGCGAGATCGAGTCGTTCATCGACCTCGTCTATCGCGTCTATCGCGACTTCGGATTCGCGGAAGTCCGCGTCGTGATCGCGACCCGTCCCGAGGAGCGTCTTGGCTCCGATGAGATCTGGACGACCTCGGAGAACGCACTCATCGACGCCGTGAAGAGCAAAGGTCTGAAGTACGAGATCGCACCTGGTGAGGGCGCGTTCTACGGACCCAAGATCGAGTTCCACTTGAAGGACGCCATCGGTCGCAGCTGGCAGCTCGGCACGATGCAGGCGGACTTCAATTTGCCCGAGCGCTTCGACCTCAACTTCGTCGCCTCGGACAACTCACGTCATCGCCCCGTGATGCTTCATCGCGCCATCCTCGGCTCGATCGAGCGCTTCTTCGGTGTGCTCATCGAGCACGTCAGCGGCAACTTCCCGGTGTGGCTCGCGCCCGAGCAGATCACGCTGCTCACCGTCGCCGACGACTACAACGACTATGCCGTCGAGGTGACGAAGATCCTTCGTAGCAAAGGCATTCGCGTCATCTCCGATCTCAGCCGCGACAAGCTCGGCGCGAAGATCCGCAATGCCCGCAACATGCGCATTCCGTATCGCGCCGTCATCGGCGAGAAGGAAGTCGAGGGCCGCGGCCTCTCGATCAGCGTGCGTGACGATCAATCCGAGCTGGGCTTGCTCACGCTCGACGAGGTCATCACCAAGCTGCTCAATGAGTCGAAGGCGCCGAGCTTCCGCTGAGCCGTCTGCATCCGACAAGAGAGCCCCACATGCCGCCCGGTGTGTGGGGCTTCTTCATGTTTCATGCGCGTTGCGCCTTGTTTCAGGGTGCCGAGTGAAGCGCCTGATCAGCATAGAAATAGGCCCTCTACGTGAAGGCATGTTGCATGCGTAGTGAAACACCCATGCTCCGTACAACGCAGGAGAAAGCCAGCGCAAAGCCGCAACCTGCCGCCTTGATCCTCGCGCTCACCGGGATCGCTTTGCTCTTTGCAGGCGTCGTTCAGGCCAACCATGCAGCCCCACGCGCGATGCTCTACGTCGCGCTTGGCGTGGCCCTCGGCATCACCTTGCTCGCTGCCGACTTCGGCTTCGCAGGAGGGTTCAAGCGTGCGCTCGCGCGCGACTTCACGGGCCTTCGCGCACACCTCTTCACATTCGCCATCGCCATGGTGCTCATCGTCCCGATGGTCGCCGCGGGCAGCCTCTTCGGCATCCGCATCGAGGGCTTCGCAAGGCACGTTGGCATCGCGTTCCTTCTCGGTGGCGCGCTCTTCGGCATCGGCATGCAGCTCGCTGGAGGCTGCGCCTCAGGGACGCTCTATCAACTCGGAGGAGGCGGCTCGAAATACCTCGGCACGCTTGCCGGGTTCATCGCCGGGTCCGTCTTTGCGGCGTCTCATATTGAAATATGGTGGGCGCTCCCATCGCTTCCCAGCGTCACGCTCTTCACGCTTGGAAGCTGGCCGCTCACCCTCGCCATCGAGCTCGCGCTGATGGCACTTCTCTTTCGCCTCGTCGGGGGCGCGATGCCTTCGCGGAAGGTGCTCGCGGGAGGCGCGATGCTCGCGTTGCTCAACGCAGCGACTGTGCTCGTTGCAGGCTCGCCTTGGAGTGAGACGTGGGCCTTCACGCTCTGGGGCACACGCATCGCGGCGGCCCTCGGCGCGCATCCCGAGACGTGGCGCTTCTTTCGGGACGTGCCCTTTGACGTGAGCGCGCTGGTCGATCGCACCTCGATCATGGATCTCGCCATCCCCCTTGGCGCGATGCTCGCCGCGGCCCTTCTTGGGCGCTTTCGCATCGAACGCGCTGCGCCTCGCGTCTGGCTCGCAGCGACGTTGGGCGGGCTCTTGATGGGCTACGGGGCGCGTCTCTCAGGCGGCTGCAACATCGGCAGCTACTTCAGCACGATCGCGTCCGGTGATCTGTCTGGCTGGGCCTGGGCCATTGCCGCACTTGGAGGCAGCTACCTCGGGCTTCGACTTCGGCCTCGCATCGAGGCCACTGCTCCCTCCGGCGAAATGCGCTCACTCCGCTGAAATGCGCGCACGCTGAAAGACGCCGCGTCCCTCACGCACCGCCTCGGCCGCAACCTGCGCCTCATCGAACGCACGCAACACGCCGCGCTCGACGCGCGGGATGCCATCGACGATCACGTCGCTCACATCGCGCGGCGTCGCCGAGTAGACAAGGCGTGAGATGAGGCTCGCCACGTTTCCCTCGATGCCAGGCAACGCATGCAATGCATCGATGCGCACCACGGAGATGTCGGCCTTCTTGCCAACCTCAATCGAGCCCACATCGCCGTCGATGCCGAGCACACGCGCGCCGTCGATCGTGAGCATCGCCAGCGCATCCATCGGCGAAAGCGCAGCAGCATCCATGCGCTTCACCTTCGCAAGGAGCGCCGCCTGACGCAGCTCGGTGAACGCATCCATCCGGTTGTTGCAAGGTGCGCCATCGGCGCCGAGGCCGATGATCATCCCAGCATCACGCATCGCGACGACATCCGCGATGCCGCTTGAGAGCTTCAGGTTCGCGCTGGGGCAATGGACAAAGCGCGTCCCCTGCTTCGCACAGCGCTTCATCTGCGCCTTCGTGAGCTGCACACCGTGCGCAAGCACCACGTGTGGCCCTGCAATGCCGTACGAGGCGAGAGCATCGACATCATCCATGCCGAGCTGACGACGCACTTCATCACGCTCGCCCACGTGCTCGGCCGCATGCGAGTGAATCAGCGTCTTGGTCGCGCGCGCGAGCTCCGCCGTCTGTCTCCAGAGCTTCTCGCTGCACGAGAGAATGAAGCGCGGCGCGAGTGCATAGCCGAGCCTTCCATCAGCACTTCCATGCCACTTCGCGATGAGCCTCTCGCTCTCACGCAGTGAATCCTTGGTTGTCTCGCGGAGGCCCTTCGGGACGCCAAAGCCCTTGTCCATCATGGCTTTTCCAGAGAAGGCCCGAAGGCCGCTCTCCTTCAGCACATCGAAGACAACATCCTGATGCGAGACCGTTCCCATATCGAGAATGGTCGTCGTCCCGCCAAGCAACATCTCGGCGATGCCAAGGCGCGCGCTCGCAGCGATGCTCGCTTCCGTGTGTGCAGCCTCAAGAGGCCAGATGCGCTGACGAAGCCAGTCCATCAGCGGAAGCTCATCGGCCATGCCGCGGAAGAGCGCCTGGCAGAGATGCACGTGCGTTTGGATGAAGCCCGGCACCACAAGCGCTCCGCGCGCATCGATCACCTGGGCGCCTTCGACGCGCTCCACCTTCTCCGCAATGCGAACGATGCGGCCCTGCCTCACGAGCACATCCGCACGCAACACCGTGCGCTCGGGGCTCATCGTGACGACCGTGCCGCCCTCGATGACGAGGTCGCGTTGTTGCGTCTGCGCCATCAGTGCACGCGACCCTTCTCGAGCACGCTCGCATCGAAGCCAAGCGGCAGGAGCGCGAGCACATCCGTATCGATGCGCGCCTTGCCCTCACCGAGACATCGCACTGGGAAGGTCTTGCCGCGTGCGAACTCGCCGAGCACCTGACGACACATGCCGCAGGGCGTGCCCGGATGCGCTCCGCCTGTCGTGACGACGGCTGCGATGAAGCGCCCTTTCGAGCCCTGCGCCACGGCGCTTCCAATCGCGTTTCGCTCGGCGCACACCGTGAGCCCGTAGCTCGCGTTCTCGACATTGCAGCCAATGAAGATGGCGCCTGTGTCATCCATCAACGCCGCACCGACGAGGTAGTTCGAATAGGGCGCATAGGCCTTCTTGCGTACGTCGCGCGCGGCCTTGGTGAGCGCGGCCCAATGCGCATTCGTCGGAGCGTCGAGGCGCTTCACGCGTCCGCCTCACCCTTCGCGATGCGACCGAGCACGCCGCGCAGAAGGCCGAGGAAGCGGCCACGCACACGGTTCGCCACCTCTTGCACCTCGGAGTGATCGAGCTGCCCATGCGAGAGCCCCGCACCCTTGTTCGTGATGCACGAGATGCCGAGCACGCGTGCGCCCATATGGCGCGCAGCGACCGTCTCGAGCACGGTGCTCATGCCGACAGCATCGGCGCCCAGGATGCCGAGCATGCGCACTTCCGCAGGCGTCTCGTAGCTCGGGCCAAGCAGGCCCGCGTAGACACCGCGCGCGAGCTGAAAGCCCGAGGCCGCGGCCGCATCGCCCGCGAGCTGACGCAGCTTCAAGTCATACGCGACGCTCATATCCGGGAAGCGCACGCCAAGACTCGCCTCGTTGTGACCAAGCAGCGCGCTCGTTCCGGTCATATTGAGATGATCTTCAATTAGCATCAGCTCACCCGCATCAAAGCGCGGGTTCACGCCGCCGGCCGCATTCGTCACGATCACGATGCGCGCGCCCAAGCGAATCATCAGGCGCAGACCAAAGACGACATCGTTCGTCGAGTGGCCCTCGTAGAGATGCACACGGCCTTGCATCGCGACGCACTCCACCCCCTCGGCTTTGCCGAAGACGAGCTTGCCCGCATGACCCTGCACCCCGCTCTGCGGCATTGTGGGGATTTCCCCATATGGAATCGCAATTTTGTCATCGAGCGTGTCGGCGAAATCACCGAGGCCCGAGCCAAGCACGAGCGCGACTTTGGGGATGTTCGGCACGCGCGCGCGAATGGCGCGAACGGCAGCATCGAGACGTTCAGACTGAGACGCGTGGGTAGATTCCATCCGCGCATCGAACGTTTTTGGGCGCGAGGTGTCAACCGCATAAGCGTGATAGGCCTGGGCCCAAGTCATGCGACCTCCCGAACACACGATGACGTTCCGTCCTCGCATCGCGCTCGCAGATGAGTCTCTTCGGCCCACGCGTGCCGAGATTGATCTCGCGGCCATCGGGCACAACCTCGCGGTGTTGAAGGGCCTGACGCACGAGAAGAGCAAGCCCGCCAAGGTGCTCGCGATTGTGAAGGCTGATGCGTACGGACACGGCGTCGTCCCCGTCGCGACGCGGCTCGAACGCGAGGGCGTCGATGGCTTTGGTGTCGCCCTCGCCGAAGAGGCGCTTGAGCTGCGCGAAGCCGGCATTCGCGCGCCGATCCTGGTGCTCAATGGAGCCTACGGAAACGCGCACGCAGACGTGCTCGAAGCGGGCCTCACGCCGGTCGTCTACGACCTCGGCCAGGTCGAAGCATTCAACGCCGCAGCACCCGAGAGCCCCTTCCGCGTGCACGTGAAAATCGACACCGGCATGGCGCGCTTGGGCGTCGAGGCGCGCCATCTCGAAGCCTTCCTCGATGGCCTCGCTCGCTACCCGCGCTGCATCGTCTCGGGCGTGATGACGCACCTCTCGTCGGCCGACACCGATGCGGAGATCACACGCGATCAACTCACGCGCTTCGCCGACGCCGTCCTACGCATTCGCGGTCGCGGGCACACGCCCTCGCTCGTCCACGCATCCAACACCGCAGCCACCCTCGCGCACCCCGAAGGGCACTTCGACATGGTGCGTCCGGGGGGTGCGCTCTTCGGCATCTCGTTCGGCCTCGACGAAGGCAAAGGGCTTCGCTTTGCACTGCGCTTGCGGACCGAGATTATGGCGATCCGCAGCCTCGAAGAAGGCGACCCTGTGGGCTACGACGCGACCTATCGCTGCACGCGCGCAAGCCGCGTTGCAACCGTCCCCGTCGGCTACGGCGATGGCCTTCCACGCGAGCTCAGCAACCGCGGCTTCATGCTGGTGCGCGGTCAGCGATGCCCGATCATCGGCCGCGTCTCGATGGATCTAACGACCCTCGATGTGACGCATGTCGAAGGCGTTTCGCTGGGTGATGAGGTCGTCGCACTCGGCGATCAAACCTTCGAGGGCAAGACCACGCGCCTCAGCGCCGACGAGGTCGCGAAGCTCGCCGGCACCATCAGCTACGACGTGCTCACCAGCGTCTCGCGTCGCGTTCCCCGCACCTATTTGAACGCGACTGAGTCCGCATAGAGCGCGTCGCGAGAAGGCTCGCAGTCCTTGAGCCGTGAGAAGAGTCTTGCCTCCGTGAATCGTTTGGGCGTCGGGCGAACTCTCTTGGGCACTATGAAATCCGCTCGCCCCACCGCGCTCTATGGGTCTCGTCGAACGGCGGCTTACGAACTGCAAGCAGACATCGCTGTTCCCGTTCTCCTGAGTGTCCCCAAGCGGCCCGTGGTGCCATCGGCGTCAACGCCCTCGCTCTCTCCGGCCGCGCATCCCACAAGCGGGGACGAAGAGGTGGATGTACTCACCGTCGTCGAGGAAGAGCTCGCTGTGAAAGGGCGTTACGAGCCCCGAGGAATGCTCGGAGAGGGAGGGATGGGCACCGTCGAGCGAGAGCGGGATCACGCGCTCGGGCGCGATGTCGCGGTCAAACGTGTACGCGCAAAGAGCCCCGCTGCGCTCTTCCTGCGTGAGGCGCGCATCACGGCGCGACTTGAGCACCCCAACATCGTCCCTGTGCATGACGTGAAGGAGAGCGCGGATGGACGGACGGAGCTCGTGATGAAAATCATCGAGGGGCGCTCGCTTGCGGACATCATCGAAGGCCTGCGCGCACGCGACCCGAAGCTCGTCGAGGAGTACACCACCGAGCGTCGCGTCGAGGTCTTCCTCAGCCTGCTGCGGGCACTCGAGTTCGCGCACGCCGAGGGTGTGGTGCACCGCGATGTGAAGCCCGAGAACGTCATGATAGGGCTTCACGGGGAGGTGCTGCTAGTACCTCACCACAGGCAGAGTGATCGGTTGAAGCTCAGGGAGTTCTGCGCGAGCGACGAGTAGTTCGATGGAGCGGGCCTGGCGTGGAATGCGTCGGATCAAGCCGAGTCGTTCGA
>JBILQT010000559.1:0-3060 GCA_044373065.1 Sandaracinaceae bacterium | reverse complement strand
TCGACTTCGAGCGTCAGCGTGACCTCGCGAGGTGGCCTTCTGGGTGCTCTCGTAACCAAGCCTTTGCGCCGTCACGGCTCGGTTGAGCGATTACCCGGAACGCAGCGAGCGAGACCACGCAGCCCTCGCACGCGAGAGCGCCGACCGAGCGCCAACGCCGTGTACGGTTCAGCCAGCTTCCGCTTGCTCCATCGTGCGGTGAGCCAAGAAGGGCGAGGGTCACGCGGACGAAGCGGGCGGAGCGAGACGCGCCATGCGAATCGCTTCGTAGAGCAACCATACGCTCGCAAGCCAGGCTGGAAGCAGAGCGGCGCCAGTGTCTTGCCACACTCGCACTGTCACCCATGTGTGCCCCGCACAGAAGAGCGTGACGACCACGACTGAAAGCGCTGCGATGCTGCGTTGCCATCGCCAACGCACAAGGATCGCCCATCCCGCGAGCCACATGCCAATCGCTGTAAGCCAGGCCAACGCATCAGAGAGTGCGAGCCAACTGGGATATGCCTCGAATGACACGCCGAGCTCAGCGGCGAAGGGCAATCGCGGAGCTGCAAAGCTCCCACTGAGGCCTCCGAGTAGGCCAAGGGCCAGCCCGGCGGCTCCGTTGACGAGCCCGGCGAGCCACAAGCGCATCGGCACCCGCGTCGCAGTCGCCTCCACCGCTGAAGCGCGAAAGGGCCCAGCACCGACATCGCTCGACTCGGTGACGCGCCAAGCCTTCTGAACGATGAAGCCAAGCTCGCGCCCGAGCAGCGCGACTGCAAGCCCTCCGCCGATGACGGCGGAAAGCACCGGAAGCGAGCTGAAGAGATTCGCAAACGACGAAGGCGAGAGGAAGAAGAGCGCGGGCGTGAGGAGCGAGACGGCGAGAACCGCCCCGACGACCTTCGCCCGCGAGAGCCTCACGCCTCTTCCGGATCTGCGTCGCGAAGCACCGCGACCTGGGGCATTGGTCCAGCCGGCGGCACGGGCGCACGAGACGGGCGCGAGAAGTGCTCGGTCATCTTGTCGAACGCCTTCTCAAGTTCTGGACGAATCGGCGTCATCGCCTTCGCCACTCGGTACACATCGAGCGACTGGCTCCACATCTCTTCTTCCACGAGAAGACGCGCATCCACCAGCTTGTGAAGCGCCTTCTCATAGCGCTTCCGCAGTGCGTCCTCTGCCGCGCGTGCCCTCTTCGCGCGCTCAAAGACTGCTTCCAGCCTCGCGGGCGAACGCCCCTCGATGCGAATGAGCTGCTTGTGGTCGGCCCAGGAGCTCACCACCTGCTCCACGATTGCAGCGTAGCCCTCTGGCGGCTTCAACTTGCTTGAACGGTCGGCCAGCGAGAGCGTGGGCGCCACGACCTTCTTCTTCTTCGCTGGCTTCTTGGCTGGCTCTTGCGCTTTCTTCGGCTTCGCAGCGGTCTTTTTCGCGCTCGCCGTCAACACAACCGCCTTCTTCCCATCAGATTTCTTCATGCTTGAAGCATCGCGGCGAACTTTCTCCGGATCAAGAGAAAATTTCTTGCACGAAAAGCATCGCTTTCCCTGCAGATTCGCCGCGTTCTGAAATTGGGAGTAACTACACCCAATGAAGTATGGGCAATGACACTTCGGTTAGTGGACGACCACACTTCGGTTAGTGGACGACCACACTTCGGTTAGTGGACGACCACACTTCGGTTAGTGGACGACCACACTTCGGTTAGTGGACGGCCACACTTCGGTTAGTGGGTGACCACACTTCGGTGAGTGGGTGGCCACACTTCGGCGGGCAGCTAGCGACACCTGCGTCGCCCAATGCGACAGTCGCTCCCCTCGGAGGCCCCATGCGCAACGTCGTTCCATCGGCACTAACGCCACTCGCCGCCTCTGCCATCGCAGCCATCGGCCTGCTTGGATGCGCACCCTCGCCTCTCAACCTCTCCTTCGCCGACGACCGAGACCTCCGCACACTCAGCATTGCCGAGGAGAACACCTACTGCATCGAGGTGGCAACCTGGGTCGCTGCACACAGCACGCGAGAGACCTACCTCGACTACCGCTGCACGCTCGACGCACTTGAGTTCAGCACCACCGCAAGTGACTGCGTGGATGCGCGTGCACGCTGCCTCGCAGACCCGCCGGACTACCTGCACGTCGAGACCTGCGTTGTCATCGACGGCAACTGCACGCCAACCACGGCGCGTTTCTTCGAGCAGTGCATCACCGAGGATGTGTTCGCCTGGCCAGGCAGGGCCGCGTACCTGAGCTGTGACCTGGCCGGGAACTTCCCAGCCATCCTCGCCGCGGTCGATCGCTACCCCTCACCCACCTGCGCCATGCGGCAATGCGAGCCGTGGCCCTGATGCCAATCACAGAGGCATGCAGACGCTGGGGTTCG
Source organism: Sandaracinaceae bacterium (assembly GCA_044373065.1). GTDB lineage: Bacteria > Myxococcota_A > Polyangia > Polyangiales > Sandaracinaceae > JAFLCL01. The sequence continues at coordinate 693 of JBILQT010000559.1, read as the reverse complement.
ACGCGTTGACGTAGATGCCCGTGTTGTTGCCACCCGGCGTGCCTGTCTCGCGCACGATGAGCTCAAGCCGATGCATGCCCATGGGGCGCCTGGGCAGGATTGCGACGGGCGTCGGAATCCATGACTCCAAAGACGGGATGCGCGGGTCGAGTGGGATGTTCTCGCCATCCAAGATCACCCCCTCCAGCCGGTTGTCGACGGCAACGGAGAGGACGGTACCGGCGGGCACCTCGCCGACGAAGTCTCGGGCAAAGCGAATCGTGAGCACCGCAGCGAGCGTCCCGCAGCCTTCTTCGTCCACACCAATCCATCCTTCGTTGCTTGGGAACGCACGACGCAGGTAGCCCCTCAAGCAGGTGGCCTCATCGGTGCGCAGCGCGGGCGCCCACGTTCCCACGCGGGGGGTTTCAGACCTCCAGAGCCAAGCCGAGGGAACCCCATCGGAGACGCTGGCCCCGCTCTCGGTGCCCCACGCGACGGATGCCGCGGAAGGAATGCAGGAATAGCCCTCCTGCACCTTACAAGCGACACAGCCTGCGGTGTCTCCCGCCGTGTCGCAGCTCTCGTCCGCGCCGACGACACCATCTCCACAAATGCCGCCCGCCGGAACGTAGGGCGCATCCCCTGTGAACGCATCGGCTGGACCCGATCGTGTGTCTGTAGCCAGCGCATCGAGGGAGGCATCAAGTGCCG
>JBILQT010000558.1:0-3065 GCA_044373065.1 Sandaracinaceae bacterium | reverse complement strand
ACGTGCGTTGGAAGCGCATGCTTGCGCTCCGCGAGCCATCGTCCGAGCTGCTTGCTCTGCGCCCGACCGAGCACCGAGAGGTTGTCGTAGTCGCTTGCGCCCGCCGAGGCCTGACCATGCCGAACCAGGAGCACACGCGTCATGAGAAGGTCATCCCGTTGGCTCGGATGTCGTTCATCGAGCGAATGAGAAAGCTCGCCAGATCAACCCCGCAGAACTGCATGAACACGCCCGCGGCGATGAGCAAGAGCACGAGCTGAATCGCGATGCGCACCGCGGAGAGGCCGATGACAGCCGAGGGCGCTTCATCCATGTGGACGAGCACAAACTGCTCTCCTTCGCGCTTCAAGCGCACCAAGAGCGGCGTCGTGCTTCGCGTCTTGGCGAAATGATACGCGGCGAGCCAGAGGTCGCTGTTCACGACAAGCGGGATGCGCTCACCGCCCGTCTCAAGCGCCATCTGCGAGCCGCCTGTACGCGTGAGGGTGCCGATGAGTGAGCCCTCGCCACGAAGACGAACTTCCGAGAGCGAGGCGAGCTCCGGCATGCGCTTTTTGCGACCGGGCACAGGCACGAGCGGAAGCACGATGCCAAGGGCGCGACCGCCTGCGCCAAGCATCGCCGCGCCGAAATTCAGGCCCAATGCGAGCTGGCCAATCGCCACGAATCCCAGCGCCACTTGGCCCACCGCGATGACGCCACGGGCCACCTGACCAATCGCAATGACACCTGTCGCAAACTGCCCAAGCGCGAAGATGCCCACTGCCTCTTGGCCTATCGCGATGACGCCTTCAGCACGTCCGCCGATCGAGAGGAACTGCATGCGCCGAGGGTACTCCCTTCGCCCGCTTCATGTCGTCGCATCTCGGTGATTCGCGGTGCGCGTGCGAGCTCGGGGGATGCGCGTGCGAGCTCGGGGGATGGGCGTGCGAGCTCGGGGGATGGGCGTGCGAGCTCGGGGGATGGGCGTGCGAGCTCGGGGGATAGCGTGCGAGCTCGGGGGATGGCGTGCGAGCTCGGGGGATGGGCGTGCGAGCTCGGGGGATGCGCGTTCGAGCTCGGGGGATGCGCGTTCGAGCTCAGGGGATGCGCGTGGAGGAGCGCGATCCGATCAAGGCGTTGCGGGCCCGATGGGTTCGCTGCGTGACGCGGACTTGTCGATGAGCCTTCGCAATCTGCCAAGGGGTGGAAGCACCACCGTGGCGCTCGACGCATGCGCCTCGCGGAAGGCGCGATGGATGTGGGTGACGAGGTGCAGCACGCGGCCGTCTTGAAGGTCGAGTGCACGCTGCGTGACGCCCTTGATCGGGTTGCCGCCACTGGCCACATCGGCGGCCTCGCGAAGGGCCTTGGCCTGGTCGTTCAGCGCCCCGCCGAGGCTGCCCGTGATGCCGAGTTCGTCGTACGCAGCAAGCTCCGCTTTGCTCGCGGCTTGGCGCGCGCTGGAGACGACGCCTGCGAGTGTCTCGAGTGCCACGGCGAGTGTCTCGGCGGTCGGTGCTGCACCCGCACTTGCGAGAACCTTGTCGCGCACTTTGCCCTTCGCGGGGACAAGGCCGCCGAGCGTGTGGAGCACTTGATCGCGGAGGGCGCGCGCTTGGGCGGTGGCCTCCGTGAGCTTCTGCCTGCGCACCACCGCGCTACCGCCCGCGTTGCTGAGCGCATCGCGGAGCATGCCGCGCAAGACGATCGACTCACGCGTTGCGAGCGCGAGGTAGCCCTTCGAGACGCCCATCACAGGCGCGCTCTTGGCGCTTGCGAGGTACGCCGATGCGGTGCCGAGGAAGCGCGGCACAGACTCAAGAATGTCGGCGCTGGTGAACTCCGTGCCGAGCCCCAAAAACTCTTCGTCGCTGCGTGAACCAAGCGCCATCGATGCGAGCGGCGCAGAGGGCTCGCCGAGGTCTTTCTGAAGCGCATCGAGGCTGTACGCGGGCTCACGCGGCGCCTTCTTCACAGCGACCGCAGGCGTACGCGCTGCGGTCTTCTTCTTCGCAGCAGTCTTCTTCGCGGATGCTTTCTTCGCGGCCATTTCGTCTTCCTCCTTGGGGCGAACTTGGAGTGCAAAAGGTAGCGAGGGGCGGGGCGTGGTTGGAAGAGGATTCTGTGTCCGTGTTGCTGGGCTCCTCATCGCACGGCGTCACGTATAGGATTCTCGAACCGGCCGGATGGGCCCCACACGGGAGAAGAAGATGATGATGAAATGATCACTCACCTCACTCACTCCGCTCGTTCTCGGCTCGCTGCTCCTGAGCTGCGCGCCGGAGACCTCGGGCCACGTCGAAGCGCAGTCGAGTTCCCGATGCCCGAGGGCGCGGGCAACGACGAGTTTGTCGAGCGTGTGAACGAACTCTTTCCCGAGTCGCCCATCGTGCGCGCGCTGCGACCTTCTGAGACGAGCGGCCCAGGCATCGTGGGCGTGCTCGCGTATCTGCGCCCTTGGGAGGTTCGCTCGTTTCAAGACCAGGGTGTCGCGGTTCGCGAGGTCCCGGGAAGCCTCGACGCGAGGCCGCCGCCTGTCTACGCGGACGAGGGAGAGAGCATTGCGGGCGAGAGCGCTGAGGAGGGTGAAGTGGCGGGGTTGGCCATCGAGAGCCTGCGCGATGCGACGCCGTACCCTGCGCTGACGCTCATGTCTGGCATGTGCGGGGCCCCTGCACCGGCCAGCGACGCATTCTGCCCTTACGACGGCGGCGCATCCGCGACTCGAAGGCCAACACCTTCGAGTTGTAACGCGGGCATCGCGCAGCAGTTGAACGCCGGCGAAGGCTTGTTCCCCGACCCGGGCAGCAACGATTACTACCGTGTCGTGACTGTGGGTACCTCCTTCCAGGGGCGCCCCATCTATGGCGTTCGCATCGGCGCTGCCCCCAGCGCAACCGTGCCGAATGTGCCGCAGCTCGTGATGGTGGCGGGCCAGCACGGCAACGAGTGGGGTCCGATCGAGATGGCGCGCCGTCTAATCTTCCGACTTGCACGAGATTACCGCGATGGCGATGCGACGGTCCGCGCGGCGCTCGACGCGCAAGCCATCCTCATCATCCCGGTGATGAACCCGGACGGGT
>JBILQT010000014.1:0-52810 GCA_044373065.1 Sandaracinaceae bacterium | reverse complement strand
TGTCGCCCCTTCGTGCAAGCGCTGCCGGAAGGCGCGCACAAGCATGAGGGGCCAGGCGAAGATGCACGCATGACGACCGACGACGCACCGCCCACTTCGCAGAAGCGTGGTGCCCTCTTCGGTCTCGCCGCAGCCGCGCTCTTTGGCCTCTCGGCGCCGCTTGCGAAGGTGATGCTCGGCGCAGATGTTCCGCCCGTGTTGCTCGCGGGGTTGCTCTACGCAGGCGCTGCGATGGGGCTTGTCGCGTGGCGCCTGGTGAACGGATCGCGCGAGACGGAGGCGCCGCTTCAGCGCGCCGATTACCCCAAGCTCGCAGGCGTCGTGGTGCTGGGCGGCATCGTCGCGCCCGTGCTGATGCTGCTCGGTCTCTCGCGTGTGAGCGCGCTTGCAGGCTCGCTCCTGCTGAACATGGAGGCACCGATCACGGTGCTCCTCGCGGTCTTGATCTTTCGAGAGCATCTCGGTCGTTACGCGGCAGGCGCCGTCTTCTTCATCGTGCTCGGAGCGCTCGTGCTCAAGCTCGAATCGGGGGCGCTCGGTGCCGATGGCCTGGGTGTGCTCTTGCTCGCGTGCGCATGCCTCTGTTGGTCCATCGACAACAACCTCACGCAGCGCCTCTCCCTTCGTGATCCGTTCGCCATCGTGCGCATCAAGACGCTCGTCGCAGGGACGACGAACACGCTGCTCGGCCTAGGCCTGACGGGCTTTGTACTGCCGCACTGGCATTGGGTGCTGGGCGCGCTGGTGCTCGGTGCATTCAGCTACGGGGTGAGCGTGGTGCTCGATGCGTACGCGCTGCGCTTGATCGGTGCGGCACGTGAGGCCGCGTACTTCGCGACGGCGCCCTTCGTGGGTGCGCTGGCCTCCTGGCTTCTGCTCGGCGATGCGCTGACGGTGTTCGATGCGCTCGCGATGCTCTCGATGGGCATCGGTGTGGTGTTTCTATTGCGCGAGAAGCACGCCCACCTGCACGTCCACGAGCCGATGGAGCACGAGCATGTTCACACGCACGATGCGCATCACCAGCACACGCACTCGGCAGACGACCCGCCGGGTGAGCCGCACAGTCACTCTCATCGGCACGAGCGGCTGGTGCACGACCACGCGCATGTTCCCGATGCGCATCATCGGCATGAGCACTGATCGTTCGCCTCTTTGATCATCGAAGGAGAGGGCGAAGATGAGAACGAGATGGCTGTACGCCGCGTTGCTGCTCGTGGCCGTCTCGGTTGCGAGCGTGCACGTGTTCTCGCGCGGTGGCGTTCTGGGTAATTCCGTACGTCAGCCTTTGCGCCGTCATGGCTCGGTTGTTCTGACTACCCAGAAGGCGGCGAGCGAGACGACGTAGCCCTCGCGCGCAAGAACACCGACCGAGCGCCAACCCGCGCTCAGTCATTTGCTCGTGTCGAAGCGCCCATGGTCGTCATAGCAACGTGCGACGACCATGAACGCGACGCCGCATCAGCGCGGGACTTCTGGTCCGCAAGTCCAGGTGTCGCCGGTCTCGACCTGCAGTTCAGTACACGCCGTCGCGGGCACGCAGCGCCCGCCTGGCGACACGGACTCAGACTTTCGAAACTGAGCGGGAGCGTTCGTCACGAACATACAAACGTTTGGACCTGGGCGACCGCGACAGTCGCTGTCCCGATAGCAATAGAGCGCGGCCGGGCCGCATGCGCCTACTGGATGGTTCTCGCTCAACCCAACGCAGACCTCGGTCTCGCCAGCGCAAGGGCAGTTCACCGCACAGAGGCCGCGCCCCGGCAACTCGTCACATCTTGCGGCGGGCGGAATGACGCCTGTTCCGACCACGGAATAGTCTTGGTAGAGGCACCTTCCGCGAAGGGACGCGGGAAGTTGCGTCTCAGCGAAAAGGCAGCTTGCGGGGTCCATGCAGGAGAAACCGTCCAAGATGTACAAGTCGAAATCCACTCCGAGGCGTGTTGCCTCCGCTCGCTCCGTCCACTGTGCAACTTGTCCGTTCGGGCAAAGCCCGACTGTAAAGCCAAGCACTCCGGCGGTAGCGTTCTCTGGAGGCGAGATGCAGAGCGCAAAGGGTCCCTCACTCAGCGCGAGCGGAGCGGGCGGGCGGAAGGCGATGCCAGCGACTGTTCCGCTGGGGCAAGTGCACCCAACCCGGTCACCCCGCGACTCGCGCAAGCCCGCAATCGCTCGCCCTGCGATGAAGCACGGACCGGGTCCGGCATCCGCGTTGGCGTCTCCCCATGCGTCACGCATCGGCGCTGCGTCGGGTTGGGCGAAGGCATCCACGCCCGCGTCGAAGCGACCATGATCGTCGTAGCAACCTGCGACGAGCATGAACGCCACGACACGACCGTGTCGCATCAACGAACCATCGGTCCGCATGTCCATGTGTCGCCAGTCTCAGCCTGCAATTCGGTGCAAGACTCGGCGGACACACAACGCCCCGCGGGCGACACGGACTCAGACTCCCAGAAGTGGTCGGGGATATTCGTCACGAACATGCACACCGTTGGGCTCGGGTAGCCACGACAGCCGCTGCTCCTAAGACATGGGAGAGCAATGTGTCCGCACGCGCCCACCGGATGGCTCTCGCTTAGGCCGATACAGGCTTCCATCTCGCCCGTGCAGCGACAGTTGACTGCGCAGAGGCCGCGCTCCGGCAACGTGCCACATGTTGCAACGGGCGGAATGATGCCCGTCACGACGACGGAGTAGTCCTGGTAGAGGCACCGTCCTCGAAGCGTCGCGGGAAGTTGCGTCTCGGCAAAGAGGCAGCTCGCCGGATCCATGCATGAAAAGCCATCCGACAGGTCAAGGTCGAACTCCACACCGAGTCGCGCCGCTTCCGCTCGTTCCGTCCAGTGCGCAACTTGACCGTTCGGGCACAGACCCTGTGTAAAGCCAAGCCGTCCCGGGGTAGCGTTCTCTGGAGGCGGCATGCAGAGCGCAAAGGGGCCCTCACTCAGCGGGAGCGGAGCGGGCGGGCGAAAGGCGATGCCTGCGACTGTTCCGCTGGGGCAGGCGCATCCAACCCGATCGCCCCGCGATTCAGGCAAGCCCGCGATCGCACGGCCCTCGATGAAGCACGGACCGGGTCCGGCATCGGCGTTGGCGTCTCCCCACGCGTCACGCATTGGCGCCGCGTCGGGCGTCGTGAACGCATCCACGCCCGTGTCGAAGCGTCCGTGATCGTCGTAGCAACCTGCAACGACCACAAGCACACACGCCCACCAACGCATCACGGAATCGGCGCCCCCGACGCCGGTCCAAGCGTGCCGCTCGCGGACACTCCGCCGAAGGGCGAGAGTGCAGAGGGGCGACAGATCCCATCCTCTATCAACTGGCTGAAAACGTACGGATCATGACTCACCACCGGAAACGTCTCGTCCGCCGCGTCCTCGGCGATGACCACCTGCAGGCCACTTGGCAGCGTTTCGACGCGATCGACCTCCACGTTCCAGTAGCAAACAGGCTCGCTGTCGACGCACTCGGCGTGGGTGATGACGCACTGACCGCTCTGGCAGTCCGTATCCTGAACGCAAGGGCCGGAACCGAACCCGTCTGTGAGGCAGTGGCCGACGATGTCGCATCGACGACCCGCCGAAGGGTTGCAATCCACATCGCTTGCGCAAGCAACACCGCTGCGCCGGGCTTCACATGTCGAGCGGACAGCTGTCGAGTTGGGGTCACCGGTGAGAAAGTCGGCGCAATCCTGGTCCGGCGTCCACCCGTTGTCCGGCGTCGCGCAGCGCGATCGGAGTGTGATGCCAAACGGCGCCGAACAGGTATGCGGCGTCACGTCCTCCCCCGCCTCAAACTCACGTCGCGTAGTCGCACTTCGCAGGCTGGCGTTGATGCCATCCACCAGTGTCTTGCGGATTTCGCTCTCGATGAAGCCGCCCGCGACGCTGAGGTCCACTGGGAAGGTGCACACCGCTGCGCCGTTGGAATGCCCAGGCCCGGGAACGCTTTCGAAACTGCGTAGCGTGAACGTCGGGTCGCGGTGCACACCATCGACGAGACGGGTGCCGAATTCGCCACACGCCCGAACGGTCCACGCGTCGTAGACGCACCCCAACGGCGACGGGAAGCCCGCTGCTGAGAAGCACGTCGCCTGCGTGCTGACGTTCAGGCCGAACTCGACACAGAACAAATCCTGCGTGCCGATGGGTGTGCCGTTCGGGGTTCCAAGTTCGACCGACCAGCGCTGCGTACCGGGTCGCCCGGTGAGACCCACCTCACTATCGAAACAGGCGCCCAATCCGGGGAGCCACCCGAGCGTCAGTCCGCGACTAGTATTGAGTGTTTCGAGCTGCCGCATCATCTGATCGGCCGTCCCACAGCCATTTGGGCTCGTCCAAGCCTGCGCCGCCGAACAAAGGCCGATGTCGACGCTGCGAATCGTCGCCGCCGGAAAGTCGACGTTAGGCGCTACGAGACCGCCAGGAAACTGTGCCCCAAATGCGTACTCCGCCCAGCGACCCGTCGCGATGCGACCGCCCGCAACAGGCAACGCCGTGTCGACCACGACCAGCCGTGAGTGGTCATCCCCATACCAAAGCAGCGATCCCTCGGGGGCTGTCGTGAAGTTGCCTCCCTCAAAGAAGAGTGGGCGCCCCACGGAATGCGTCGCGGTCTGGGCATAAGAGAAGCGAAGCGATCCACCGATGGCTCCTTGGACATCTTCGACGCGGCGCGGGCTTGTCCCACAAGGGCCATCCGTTCGACGCGCGCCCAACATCAACGCTGCCATACCCGTGATGGCCACAACCAAGCTGCCTCTACGAACTACCTGCCGGAGACTCCGCTTCCCCTGCGAGTCGTTCGTCGTTCGTCGTTCGTCGTTCATTCTTCCCTCTTCACTTCTGGCCACTACCAATGGATGAGCCACCGCCCATGTTGAAGGACACCGTACATGGTTTGGGACTCACGCGTCAAAGGGGGCCCCGCTGACATGCACGGGAGCCTGGAGCGCAACTGGACGCCGCGCTGCTGCTCGTTGCGGTCTCGACCGCGAGCGTGCACGTGGCCTCGCGGTGGCTTTCTGGGTACTTCCGCACGTCAGCCTTTGCGCCGTCATCGCTCGGGTGTCCCGACCACCGAGAACGCATCGAGCGAGACGATGTATCCCTCGCACGCGAGACCGCCTACCGAGCGCAAACGCGGCGTCCAGCATGCTCCTCTGCTCGCCCCCGGTTGCACCAAGACGGAACGAAGAAGGCCCACTGCGTGGAACAGTGAGCCTCCTCGGTGAGTCGTGATGGAGAAGAACTACTTCGTCTTCTTCGCCGCCTTCAGCTCCGCCATCGCGGCCTTCACCTTCGCCTGTGCGGCCTTCACGGCGGCCTCTGCCTCCGCCTTCGCCTGGCGCTCCGCTTCCTTCTTCGCGGCCTTCGCCGCCTTCTCCTCGGCCGAGACCTTCGTCGTGCGCTTGCGGAAGAAGCGCGAGCTGTAGTTGCGCGGCAGCGTCTTGCTCTTGGCGGCGATGGCATCGATGGATGCCGCGATGCCGTCGCGCTGCTTGGACATGTCGACGAAGAACTCGGCGAGGCCGCCCTTCGTCCTGAAATGCTCGTTCGCGAGCGCCGCATCGGTGCGTGCCTTCACGGCGGCGTCGGCCTCGGCGATGAGCTTCTCCAGCGGCTTCTTGAAGGCTGCGAGCGTGGGCTCGCCACCCTTGGCGAGGAGCTGTACCCAGCGGCGCAGTGCCTCGAGCTCGTCGCCGAGCACCGGTGCGGCCAGCTCGTAGGGCGTCACCTTGAAGAAGAGGTTCCACGTGGGGTTCTTGTCGCCGCCGCCGAGCCCGCGGATGGCGTTTGCGAAGGGCGGGATGAAGTCGTCGAGGTTGTCATCGGCGGCTGCCACCAGCGCATCGGCCTTGGTGATCGCATCCCAGAGGTCGAACTGTTTGGTCTGGACCGTGCTCCAGTCATCGAGAAGCGCGGCGACAACCTTCGCCTGCGTCGCGACGTTCGGGTCGGCGAGAATGCGGGCGGATGTGAACACGAGGTCGTCGCGGATCACGGTGAGGGAACTGCTTGGTGCGAGTGCAGGTGCGGACATCCCAAAACGCTAAATGTGGGCCCAAAAATCTTCAAGCCCGAAAACCGTGCTCCGACGCGGAGATGGAATTCGCCGCTTCCAAAAGCTTTTGGTGGATGTGTGAGACGGAATCGCGCGACACCGGAGAGCGCCATCGGGATCCAGATCCCCGCTCACGGTGGCACCGGCGGTGGGGATCTGAACCCGGAGGACCATCCCGGTGACGCGCGCTGTGGGCTCCGGGTTTGAGCAAGGTGATCGCGTAGCGGCGCGTGTCGGCTCCGGGTTGGGGCGAGGTGGTGCGGGCCGAGCAGAAGTGGGCTCCGGGTTCTGGCGAGGTGGTTCGGACGGAGCGCGAGTGGATGGGGAGCCGGACTGCTGCGATTGCGATGCCTTGGTACTGCGCCGCAGGCCTCGATAGTCGTCACAACATGCTCCTCTCCGGACACCTACGCGCCAGCTTGGTCGCCTTCATCGGTCGAACACGCTGCGCATCGATCTCGTGCATAACGGCCGCAAGCGGCGCATTCGGCGGAAGCTGCACAACGAACGCGGCGCGCGCATGTGGGTACGCCAACTCGCGCACGAAGAAGACAACATCGCCAAGCGCCATGCTCCCTTGGAGCAACGCCGAGCGATGCGCGAAGACATCGTGACCGCTCCACACGCGCACATAGGCCCATCTGCCTTGCACATGGCGAACGATGGCGAACCTCGCGTCTGCGAGGCGCTTGGGGCGATGCGACAAGTGGTTGTCCTTGAGGTGGCCGACGGTCACCCGAGAGACGGCCGATGGGCGGGAGAGATACACGACGCGGTCGGCCGAAAGTTCGCGCCGCACTCACGGCCTCCGTGAACCTGCTGTGAGTTCCACGGGTTCCGCGCGGGCGCCGCGATTGACATCCGCCGACCCTACGCGCCTACTCCCGATTGGAGGTGCCCATGAAGAAGTATTTCAGGCAGGGAGTTCGTCGCGCAGGTTTGGTTGTCGCCATCACGGCGATGGCGTCGTTGATGGTCGGCGCGCGTCGATCGGATGGCCCGTGCGGGATGAGCCCGAGGCGAGTTGAAGCGCCGCAGCAAGGGATCGGTGGTGCACTGCGCTTCGCCTACTCCGCAACCTCGACGCATTCGCTGGGGAGGCCGCTCTTCTTCGAGGCGGGCAACTTCGAGCGCGCGCCGGAGACGGCGATGTTCTGGTACGGCGATGACCACTCGCGGCTCGTGGTGCTTGAGAACGCACTGCCCGTCACAGGGGGTCGGCTCTCTACGGGTCGCTGGGCTGAGTACAAGTTCGGCTCTCAATTCTCCGATGGCGCCGTTATCCCGATTCTCCCGTTTCCAGCAGCGACAGTCCGAAGCGTTGACATCGGCCTCTGCTCCGCCGAGCAGCCCTGGACCAACCCGCAGGGATGCGGAACCGCCGACGACATGGTGCGCCAACTCGAAACGATCAACGAACGCGTTGGCCTCCCCTTCGCGCCTCCCATTCCGGGCGTTGGATTCTGTGGCGAGCCGGGAGCGCGCATCACATCCCGTCCTGGCACGGCGCGCTGGTCTGTCGAGATGGGCACGCCGAACGGAACGCCACTGGGCACGCAGGACCTCTTCTGCGTCGAGTTTGGCATCTCCCTCACAACGCAACTCGACTGCTTCGCGACCTACGGACCGCTCCTGCTTGGCTGCGTCTACGACGGGTGGACTGTCCGAGCCTGTGGCGAGTTCGGAACGCGCCTCGTGGACGGCGTGCATCGCGACCCGGTGTTCAACCTCCGAAGCTTCGAGAGCAATCCTGGCGAGGGACGAAGCAACGGCGCACGCGTCTGTGGTTTCCCCGCCGACCTGACGATCGCTGGCGGAGTCGTGAACGACCAGATCCGCAGCACGCTGGTCGGTGGCATCAACAACGGTCTTCAAAGAGCAGTTACGCGACGCGATCTCGAGCTACCCGGGGACCCGATCCCAGGCACTTGCAGTTCCACACTCGGCCCAACAGCTCGCTCGAACTGTGCGCGCCCCGCTGCGGGGCGCACACCCAACCAAGAATGCGCGTTCTTCCTGACTGGCGACCCAAACTCCACTGCGGTTCGCTCGTCGTGTGAGGCGCGCCGAAGCGGCGTCTCTTGCACGACCAATCGAGACTGCGGGGCAGGCTCCGGGCGCCGCTGTGAGATTGTCGGCCGCTGTCTCACAGATGGTTTCGGTAGCGGGCCCTGCTTCGAGAACGCGGACTGCCAGAGCGGTCAATGCATCATCACGCAATCCGAATGCGTGGACAGCGAGCCTGTCTGCTATTGGAACGTGGAGGTCGATCGCGTCGAGACATTGCCGAGCGGCCTACAGGTTGTCATCGCCGAGGACTTGGCTGACGAGACAGCGCAGGTTTTCCAGAACCGTGCGGTACTCGGGCTGCTGAGTCGTCCCGATGACAACGGAAATTCGGTCTGTCGACCGGGCACGGCCCTTCCCTTTGGTGGCGTGTCTGCGAGCGGCGTGCTCGGTCCGGCGATGGGGGCGCCGATCCCGTGAGACGCTTCCTCTCCACGGTCTTCTGCCTGTTCGTGGTGGGCTGCTACGACGATCACGGCCGCTTCGACGCTGGGTTCGATGCGTTCTCCACACCCGACGCAATGCCCGCAGGCGATGCGTGGGGAGACGCCAACGCAGACGCTGGGCCTGGCCCATGCGTCATCGAAGGGCGTGCGATCGCTGGCTTGCCCAACTCCCGCCCCGACCGAACTGGATGTGCCTGTCCTGGTGGCACTGTGCCGGGAATCGCGTTCCGCGCTCCTGCGCCTCTCGCCGCTTCGGAGGGGCCATTTGTTCTGTGCATCCCGCCGCGCTCAAACGGTCGCGCCGGGATCACACACAGCCTCTGCTCCGCCGGCCAGACCATTCACCGCTTTCAAGGGGCACGCGCCGAGGCCGTAGGCGTCACCTTTTCCCCCGATGTGGACTTCGGCTTCGGATGCATGGACGCCGGAAGCTGCCTCTTCGCGGAGACGCAGCTTCCAGAGGCGATGCGGGGGGGCTGCCTCTATCCCGACTACACCGTGGCCAGCACGGGTGCGATCGCCAGGCAGGACTGCGTCCTTCTGGGTGGGACAGGCCTGTGCAGCATCAACTGCGGCTGCGATGACCCGTTGTATCCCGAGTGTTGGGGCCTGAGTGAAACGAACCCGATCGGTGCGTGTGCCGGGTCGCCATGGTGCAACTTCAACGGCAACTGTGGTGAAGTCTGCGCCTTCGCCACGAACGTGCCGGACTTCGCCATTGAAGACATTGAGGAGACATCGCGTGCGGGCCGCTGCATCCCCAGAGACGCTTGTGCGGAACTCCAACGCGAGACCGGCGACACCTGGACCTGTGGGCCTTCCGTGCCTCGCTAGCTAGCTAGACCACCCAACCACCAAGCGCGAAGCCTCATTGTCGACCGACCGGTGAGGCTTCGCGCTTTGTACGCACCAGCAATCAAGCGCAGCTCCGGTTTCATGCTGGAAGATTGCAAGCCCAGCTGATACCGACGCCCTCGATGGAACCCGCCAAGAGCCCCCTTCGCACCCTGCTCCACACCTTCCGCGAGGCTTCCGCCACCGAGCGCGAGAAGGGGACTTACTTCGAAGAGCTCATCGTTCTCTACCTGAAGAACGAGCCCTGCTTTCGCGACCTCTACAGCGAGGTGTGGACGTACGGCGAGTGGGCCAAGCGCGAGGGGATGGATGCGCGGGATGCGGGCATCGACCTTGTTTGTAAGACGCAGGCGACGGGCGAACTGCACGCGGTGCAATGCAAGCTCTACGCGGAGGACTACACGCTGAAGAAGGCGGACATCGACAGCTTCTTCACGGCCTCAGGGAAGACGGCGTTCTCGCATCGCATCATCGTCGCGACGACGAACCTCTGGAGCGACCACGCGGAGGAGGCGCTTCGCGATCAGAAGCTGCCAGTCAGCAAGATTGACCTGCACGACCTGGAGAACAGCCAGATCGATTGGTCGCGCTATGCGCCTTCGGCTCCGGCGGCGATGAAGCCGAGGAAGCAGCTTCGCGAGCATCAGGTGAAGGCCGTGAAGCAGAGCATCGCGGGGCTCGCCGACGGCGTGGCGGATCGCGGCAAGCTCATCATGGCGTGCGGGACGGGAAAGACCTTCACGAGCTTGAAGATTGCGGAGCGCTTGGCGGGCGCGGGAGGGCGTGTGCTCTTCCTTGTGCCGAGCCTCTCGCTGCTCTCGCAGTCGCTCACCGAGTGGACGCAGGAGAGCGAGGTGCCGCTGCACAGCTTCGCCGTCTGCTCCGATGCGGACGTGGGCAAGAAACGAAAGAAGGATGCCGATGTGGTGCAGACCTTCACGCATGAGCTTCGCTACCCGGCGACGACGAATGCGGAGCGCCTCGCCGAGCACGCGAGCAAGAGGCACGACGCGCGGCACATGAGCGTCGTGTTCAGCACCTACCACTCGCTCGATGTGGTGAGCCGCGCGCAGCACGAGCATGGGCTTGCGGCGTTCGACCTCGTCGTCTGCGATGAGGCGCATCGCACGACGGGCGCGACGTTTGATGACCAGGATGAGAGCACCTTCGTGCGCATCCACGATGCGGAGTACCTGCGCGCGAAGAAGCGCCTCTACATGACGGCGACGCCGCGCATCTACGGCAACCTCGCGAAGGCGAGCGCGGAGCGAGACAACGTTGCGCTCTGCTCGATGGATGACGAGGCGCTCTACGGCAAAGAGCTGCACGTCATCACCTTCTCCGAGGCGGTGAAGCGCGGCCTCTTGGTGGACTACAAAGTCGTCGTGCTCGCGGTGGAAGAGGCCCACGTGAGCCGCAAGCTTCAGCAGTTGCTCAAGGATGAGAACAACCAGCTCAAGGTGGATGACGCCGCGAAGATTGTTGGCTGCTGGAAGGCGCTCTCGAAGCAAGGGCTGACGAACGACCTGGTGGGCGATGAGCACCCGATGAAGCGGGCTGTGGCGTTCTGTCAGGTCATCGAGATCAGCAACGGGGTCAAGTCGCACAAGGTGAGCAGCAAGCACATCGCGTCGATGTTTCAGTCTGTCGTCGATGCCTATCAGGAGGAGGAGAAGACCGAGGAGCGCTTCCGCCTGCGCTGCGAGGCCGAGCACGTGGATGGCGGGATGAGCGCCAGCGTGAAGGAGGAGAAGCTCTCCTGGCTCAAGGAGGACACGGAGGAGAACACCGCACGCATTCTGAGCAATGTGCGCTGCCTCTCCGAGGGCGTGGATGTGCCCGCGCTCGATGCGGTCTTGTTCCTCACGCCGCGCAACTCGCAGGTTGATGTCGTGCAGTCGGTTGGTCGCGTGATGCGCAACGCGCCGGGGAAGAAGCGCGGTTATGTCGTGCTCCCGGTCGTCATCCCGGCCGGTGTGGCGCCGCATGAGGCGCTCAATGACAACGCGACCTATGGCGTTGTCTGGCAGGTGCTGCAGGCGCTTCGCTCGCACGATGATCGCTTCGACGCGATGGTGAACAAGCTCGACTTGGGCGGGCGCGACACGAGCAAGATGGAGGTGATCGCCATCACCGACCAAGTGCCGAAGAAGGCCGACTCGAAGAAGGAGCGAGCTGGCCACGGGACGCACAATCTTGGCGAGTCGAAGGGCAAGACGAAGAAGAAGCCGCTCGCCGACGCGAACCTCCATCTTGAGTTTCAGATTGGGGAAATCGAGCGGGCCATCTACGCCAAGCTCGTAGAGAAGGTGGGCAACCGGCACCACTGGGAAGACTGGGCGAATGACATCGCCAAGATTGCGCGGACGCACATCGACCGCATCCAAGGCATCTTGGAGAACCCGCTCTTGGTGCGTGAGCGCGAGGCCTTCGATGAGTTCACGCGTGAGCTTCGCGATGACCTGAACGAGAGCATCACCGAGCCCGAGATCATCGAGATGCTCGCGCAGCACCTCATCACGCGGCCGGTCTTCGAGGCGCTCTTCTCGACCTACAGCTTCGCCTCCCAGAACCCGATCTCGCAGGCGATGTCGAAGGTGCTCGAGGTGCTCAACGAGCATCGCTTGGACAAGGAGACCGACACGCTGAACCGCTTCTACGAGAGCGTGAAGCAGCGGGCCGAGGGCATCGACGATGCGACGAGCAAGCAGAAGATTGTCGTCGAGCTCTACGACAAGTTCTTCCGCAACGCGTTCCCCCGCATGACGGAGCGCCTCGGCATCGTCTACACGCCAGTGGAGATTGTCGACTTCATCATCCACAGCGTCGACCACCTCTTGCGCACCGAGTTCGGCCAGACGCTCGGCAGCGAGGGCGTGCACATCATCGACCCCTTCACGGGCACCGGCACCTTCATCACGCGGCTTCTCCAGAGCGGCCTCATCGAGAAGGAAGCGCTGCCCCGCAAATACAAGAAGGAGATCCACGCCAACGAGATCGTGCTGCTCGCCTACTACATCGCGGCGATCAACATCGAGTCGACCTACCACGCGATTGTCGGCGGCAACTACGCCCCCTTCGAGGGCATCTGCCTCACCGATACTTTCCAGCTCTACGAGAAGGACGACCTCATCTCGCGCGTGCTCGTGGACAACAGCGCGCGTCGCGTGCGGCAGAAGAAGCTCGATATCCGCGTGATCTTTGGGAACCCGCCGTACTCGATTGGGCAAGGGTCGCAGAACGACAACAACCAAAACGTCGGGTACCCGAGTCTCGATGCGCGCATCGCCGAAACGTATGCGGCTCGCTCATCAGCCGCGCTCTCACGAGGGGTCTACGACAGCTACGTTCGTGCAATTCGCTGGGCGAGTGACCGCATTGGCCACAGCGGGATCATTGGGTTCGTGACTAACGCGAACTTTGTCGACGGGACTGCGAATGGACTCAGAAAGTGCCTCGTCGATGAGTTCAGCAGCCTCTACATCTTCCATCTGCGCGGCAATCAACGCACAGCTGGAGAACTTTCCAGGAGGGAGGGCGGGAAAGTTTTTGGAAGTGGGAGCCGTGCCCCCGTCGCGATCTCATTGCTCGTGAAGAACCCCGAGTCGCCGCAACACGGTCGGATTCACTTTCGCGACATCGGCGACTACCTAACTCGTGAAGAGAAGCTGGGCGTGCTGCAGGATTTCGTCAGCGTCGCGGGTGTGAACGCAAACGACGGCTGGACCATCATCACTCCAGATGAACACGGGGATTGGCGCAACCAGCGGAACTCCGCGTTTGATGAGCATCTTCCTTTGGGTGTGAAGCGGGATGGCGGACCATCGCTGTTCGATAGCTTCTCGCTCGGCGTTGTGACTGCGCGTGACGCCTGGGCATACAACAGCTCGCGCCGCAGCCTGGCCGTTCACATGAATCGGATGGTTGCTGCATACAACGCGGACGCGGTGCGCTTCGACGACGCGCATCACGCCCTCGACAGAAAGGCTCGTGCACTGCTGGTTGATGATTTCGTGGACGCGGACCCCACGCGAATCAGCTGGTCCGCCAATCTCAAAGCAGACGTCGTTCGGTCGACGCGACTGGTGTTTGATGAAGCCCGGATCGTCCAAAGCCTCTACCGCCCGTACTCAAAGTTGTGGCTGTACTTCGATCGGAAGCTGAACGAGAGGGTGCTGAAGATCCCGAACTTCTTTCCTCAGTCGATGAACGAGAACCGAGTGATCGGAGTGTCGGCCAGCGAATCGCGCTCCGGTTACTCAGTCCTGATGGCCGATGTCGTCCCGAGTCTCCACGCGACCGACATGGTCGGCTCCCAATACTTCCCGCTCTACCTCTACGACGGCGATGCCACCGACGACGAAGCTACCGCCCCGCAGACGGAAATCTTCGCCTCCCCGAAGAAGGGCTCAGGCACGGCGCGCCGCGATGGCATCACCGATGCGGGCCTCGCGCACTTCCAAGAGGCCTATCCGGGCGAGACGCTCACGAAGGAAGACGTCTTCTATTACGTCTATGGCCTCCTTCACTCGGCCAACTACCGCGAGCGCTACAAGGACAACCTCGGCAAAGAGCTCCCGCGCATCCCACGTGTGAAGACGGCCGCCGACTTCTGGTCGTTCAGCCGCGCAGGCCGCGCGTTGGGTGAGCTTCACGTCGGCTACGAGCGCGTGGCGGAGTACCCGGCGAAGGTGGAGTTGCCTTCGAAGACACCGACGCCGATTCAGTATCGGGTGGAGAAGATGAAGTTCGGCGCGGGCAAAGATAAGCGCGTCATCCAATACAACGGCTTCATCACCGTCCGCGATATCCCCCTCGAAGCCTACGAGTACGTGGTGAACGGCAAGCCCGCGATCGAGTGGGTGATGGAGCGCCAGAGCGTCACGACGGACAAAGACAGCGGCATCGTGAAGGACGCGAACGATTGGGCGACGGAGACGATGGGCGATGCGCGCTATCCGCTCTCGCTGCTGCTTCGGGTGATCACGGTGAGCTTGGAGACGATGAAGCTGGTGCGCGGGTTGCCGAGGCTGGAGTTGGATTGAGCAGCGGCGGGCTAACTGTTCAAGCCTTCTTCTTCGGCGCCTTCGCAAAGAGCTTCACCAGCACCGGCTGCACGATGAGCGTCGAGAAGAGGGAGGCTGTCATCGCGGCGGCGATCAACTCACCGAAGTGCTGAATCGGCACGAACGAGCTGAGCAAGAGCACGGCAAAGCCGAGCATCAACGTGAGCGCGGAGATGACGACCGCGCGGCCTGTGCCGCGTGCTGTGCGGACGATGGCCGAGGTGCGGCCACCCGAGAGCTCGTACTCCTCGCGGAAGCGCGCGAGCGCGTGAATCGTTCCGTCCACACCGACGCCGACCGCGATCGAGAAGACGACGGCTGTGCCTGCGTTGAGCGGGATGCCGCGGATGACCATCCAGGCCACCGTGGTGACGAGCGGCAGGACGTTCGGCGGCACTGCGATGGCGGCGAAGCGCACGCTGCGGAAGAGCATGACGAGCGTGAGGAAGATGAGGACGATCGAGAGCCCGAGGCTGCCGACCAGATCGTTCACCACCGACTCAATGCCGCGGCTTCCGATGTAGGCCTCGCCCGTGATCGACACGCTCAGACCCAGCGGTGCAAAGCGACGCTCGGCTTCCGCCTCCACACGGTCAATGAGCGCCCCCGAGCGCCGCGCGCCGATGTCGCCGATGCGCAGCTCGACATGCGCGAACTGTGCGTTCGGCGAGAGATAGAACGCCGCAGGATCTGGCTCGACGTGCGAGAGGAGCGCGCGCAGCGCATCGACCTGGGCGCGTGTCTCGAGCGTCGCGTTGCGCGGGTCGAAGTCCGTGCGGGCGCCATTCTCATCACGCGAGAAGCCCGCGATGCGCGTCCACGCTTGAAGGAGATAGTCGGTGAAGGAGGTCGCGCGGAGCACGCCGTCCTGCGCGGCAGCCCACTGCTCGAAGGCCACGATCTCGCGCACGACTTCTGGGTCTGCGAGGCGCCCCTCGTGCTCGGCCGAGAGAAGAATCTCGAGTGGACGAATGCCATCCATGCGCTCGTCCATGCGCTGTGTTGCGATGACGACAGGGTCGCCCGCGTTGAACGTGTCGTGGAGCGAGGTGTCGACCTCCACGCGGCCCGCCGCGACGAACATCGGCACGACCAGGAGCACGGTGAAGATCACGACCGTCCACGGGCGACGCAGCAGCGCACGCGTGCCGAGCACCATCGCGCGCTCGATGAGCCCTGTGGCCTCTGCACGCTTCCTCAGCTGCCCCGTATGCGTCGGCGTCTCGCTCTCCAGCGAGCGGAAACGCGGAGGCTTGAGGAAGGTCAGCGTGGCGGGGATGACGATGATGGTGACGAAGTACGCGAGCATCGTCCCAAGCGCCGAGATGAGTCCGAAGCGTCGCAGCATCTCGGTGTCCGAGACCATGAGCGAGCCAAGGCCGACGGCACTCGTGAACGAGGTGAGAAAGCAGGCGACGGCCATCGTGCGGAGCGCACGCGCGGAGGCCTCGACCGAGTCCGGCACCTTCATCGCCGCGAGCTCTTCTTCCCAGCGCGTGATCAGATGCACCGAGTTCGAGAGCTCGATGATGATGATCAAGGTCGGTAGGACGTTGGTCAGGATCGTCATCGGCTCGCCCACGATCGCCATCACGCCGACGATCTGAACGACACACACACCGACTGCGACGAGCGGGAGAATCGTGCCGGGAATCCAGCGAAACGAGAGGTAGAGGAGAATCACGCAGACGAGCACCGTCAGCGGGATGAGCACCATCTGATCGCGCTGCATGTAGCGCGCGATGGCCGTGCGCAGATGCGGCAAGCCCGCGCGATGAAGCGTGATGCCCGCGGGAGGCGGGTTCGCATCGAGCCAGACATCCATGTCGTTCAAGAACGCGAGGCGCTCGTTGCCCGTGCCAAGGCCTGTCGCGAGGCGCACGACCACGGCTGCGAGCGTGCGATCCGCGCTGACCAACTGACCGACCACGAGCGGCGACTCTTGAATCGAATCGCGAATCGTCTGCCCCTCTTCTTCGGTGACCTCATCACCCGCAACGATCGGATGCGTGTCGGCATCCGTGACGCGCTCTGCGACCGTCAAGAGACCCAGCGGGAACCTGTCTGGCGCGGAGGCGACGAGCGTTTGAAGCGCGGCCTCGGCCTCGGGATCCGCAGCTGGTTGCGCATCGAGGTTGTCGAGGTTGTCGAGGTCATCGAGCGAGGCGCTGCCAGCCGTACTCGCGCCCGGCGCACGTGGAAGGGCCGTGACCGTCAGGCCATCGACGCGCAGCACTTCGGGGCGATTCTGAAAGCGCTGCGCGAGGCGATGCTCATAGCGAAGCGGCTCAAGCGCGGTCGCGTCCTCGGCCTCGACCAAGAGGACGACGATGTTGTCGGTATCGCCGAAGTGCTCGCGAAAGGCGCGGAGGCGCTCCTCGTAGCCGCCAAACGAGATGATCAGGTTCTCAGGGGATGACTCGGTCTGAAGTCGAGGCAACGCGATGCCGCAGACGAGCGTGATGATGCCCATGACGATGAGCACCGGGATGGGCCGCCTTGTGACGAGCGTGGAGAATGCGTGGAGAAATCGATCGATCATCGGGCGCCCTGGTTGCGATCACACAGCGGTCAAACAGCAATGACTCAGCGGTCAAAAAGCGCGCGACCATAGCAATTCCGGCTCTCCGAAGGCCAGGTTGTGTGCGAGGTTCCCCGCGCATGCGCGAATGTGTTTGTTCCTCTGGTCAGCCCCTTGAGGCTTGTTGCGGCCCCTACCTCGATGGTGCCGAGGCCCCCGATGCCAGCCGCTTGATGCGCTCTCGCTACGCAGCCTTCGTGCTGACAACGCAGCGCGGTGCGGACGAAAAAGCCTTGCGGGACAAGGCGTACGTCTATTTGCAGAAGACGCTGCACTCGTCTCAGCCCGAGGCGAAGATCGCCCTCTCGCAGTACCGCGCGCTCCTCGAGAAGAACGGCAAGACGGCGCGCTACCGTGGCCTCGACATCCTCGATGCAGACGGCCCGGATACGCAGGGCGTGCACCGCGTTCTCTTCCGCGTGCAGATGTACAACGCGGGCAAAGATGCCTCGTTTGTCGAGCTCTCCAGCTTCGCCGCCGAGAACGGTGGCCTGCGCTACGTGGCCGGCGTGTTGATGCCTGCGAGCGAGTTCAAAGCACTCAACGTCAGCACGATCGCCGAGGTCGTGAAGCTGATGGACGAGGGCTGAGACACACGAACGTCACGTAGGCGTTTCAAGCCCGTCTCTTCATGAGACCTGAACGAGGCTAGCCCTCGGCCGTGTTTGCCCAAGCCCAACGAAGCGCGCTCCTCCTTGCGATGGGCGCGCTTTTCGTTTGGGGCTGCGCGCCGCTGGATGCGTCGAGCGCGCGAGAGGCTGCGATCGTCAATGCGCTGGTGAGACAAGACGAGCGCGAGCTGCGCGGAAGGCCCCGCTTGGTGGAGGGCAAGTTCGCGCGGATGGCCCGCACGCAATATGATTTTTATCGTGGCGAATTGGCCCTGTTCCGCGCCGACCTGGCGGACGGAAGGCTTGCGGGAACAGGGACGGCGTTCGATGTGCCTGGCGCGCTTCCCTTCTCGATAGGCGATGCGCATCCAGAGAACTTCGGCCTCCTCCTGGGCCGCGATGAGCGCCTCGCGCTTGAGCCGAACGACCTCGATGCGGCCGACCGCTATCCGTACTTCTGGGACCTTCGCCGGCTCACCGTAGGGCTTGTTCTCGCATCGCGCGTGGCAGGCGTAGTCGAGGTGGAGAGCGTGCTGCAGAGCGCACTCGATGCGTACATCGACACCCTCGCGGCGCAGGCCAATGGCACCGCAACGCCAATGCGCATCGATGCGGCGGGAACGAACCCCGTGCTCGTCGATCTCTTCCGACGTGGGGAGCGTGATCGTCTTGCGCGCGCGGAGCTTCAGGCACTCACCGAGATCACCGTGGAAGGAAGACGCTTCGTGCGTGGCGCGCCCGATGCCGCCGACCCGGAGAACACGCTCGCCTCGCTTCCAGACTGGGTGCTCGCCTCGCTGCCGGTCCTGTTGGCCCAATACCGCGCGACCCTCGAGAGCCCTCCCGAGCCTGCGTACTTCGCGGTGCGCGATGTGGTGCGTGAGTTCGGAACAGGCGTCTCAAGCTGGCCACGCATTCGCATCTTGGTGCTCGTGGAAGGGCCGTCGCTGTCGCCTGACGATGACGTGATTCTGGAGATCAAAGAGGAGGCGCAGAGCGGCGCGACGGGCATCGTGCCGCTGGGTGTCTACGCCGATGATGAGCCTGCGCGCATACGTCAGGCGAGCCGTGCAGCGTGGGCGCTTGGAAGTGCCTCCGAGCCGCTCTGGAGTGCAACGACCTGGCTCGGCATGCCTGTTCAAATCCGGCGCGAGAGCGAGGCGCACAAGACGATCCGCATCGTGCGATTGACCGGCGACAGCGGGACGCTCGACGCCTTGCGCGGCTTGGCCAGCACGCTGGGCGCTTTGCTCGCGCGCATCCAAGGCGGCGAGGGCTACGGCATCGTGACCTCGCACTTCGCAGAGCGCTTCACAACGCGTCTCGGTGATGCACGGGCTCGCTTCATCGCGGACGAAGTGACGCAGGCCGTGTCCTACGCGGATCAAGTCGAGACGGATTACGCGCTCTTTCGTGAGGCGCTGCGCACACGCGGCCCGCGTCTTGGATTCAACCAAGTGCTCGACGTCTCCGACCGACCAAGCGGCCTTCGCGCCGAGCTTTACGGTGAGCCGCCTCGTGTGGAGCCGTGGGAATGAACATGCTGAAGACAACCGCCCAGAAGGCGAGCGCCTGCCTCGTTTGCATCCTCCTCTTCGCGCTCACTTGCTCGCATGCATCCGCGCAAGAAGCCGCGCCTCCCTCGACGGAAGAGGCGCCTCCGAGCGTGCAACTTCGCTACAGCCCCTGGCCCGATGTGCTGCCGCGCTCGACGCATGCGGGCACACCCTTCGCCATCTCGGTGGGCACGCAGCTCTATGCGCAGTACAGCCTCTTCTTTCCGAGTGGCGCGGAGTGGACACATGCCTTCGGGCTGCCGCGCGTCTGGGTCTTCAGCGCTTTTCGCGTCGACGACGTGATTGGACGTGTGCTCATTGAGGGCACGCGTGCGACGGGGGATGGCGCCCTTGGCGTCGCGCAAGACAGCCTCTTGATTCGCGTGCGCGAGGCCTGGGTGGGCTACCGCTTGCTCGACATGCTCGAGGCGCGCGTGGGCCTGATCCCGACGCTCAACGCGCCCACGCTCACGCGACTTGTTGGCATGCGCGCGCTTACGCGCATCGGCCTTCGCGAGCTGGAGCTCATCGCGCCTTCCGACCTCGGCGCATCGCTGACGTTCGATCTGCCAGAGGGCATTGGGCGCCTTGGCGCCGCGTATCTGAACGGCGAGGGCTACGCGAGCCGCGAGCTCAACCGTGGCAAGAACCTGGAGCTGATGGCCGAGCTTCATCCGCTCGCGTTCGTCCCCGAGGCGCGCCCTCTGACCCTTGTGCTCGGCTACTCGAACGGCTCGCTCGGTGCGGGTGCCACGCGCAGCGACAGGGCCATGGGAGGGCTCGCTTGGTCTGAGCCGATGGTGAGTGTGGGCATCTCGGGCGCCTACCTTCTCGGCATTCAAGACCGGGGCGATCGCGAGGGCGCGCTCGTCGAGGCTTGGGCGCGCGCACGGCTCTTTGAGTACCTGCTCCTCGGCGGGCAGTTCTTTCACATCGCGCGCGACATGCGTGGCACCGATGTGCTCTCGCAGCTCACGCTGCATGTGGGTGCGCATGTGCACGACGCGCTGCGCGTGTATGTCGCCGTGGATGGTCGCTTCGCAGGCGAAGCCGCGCGTGTGGCGGTTCCGAGCTGGGAGCGATGGGAGGTTCGTCTCGTGGTCGAGTCGAACTTCGTGGCTGAGTTTTCAGGCGGCCTTTGAGGCGCGAACGGGAGAGCGAACGATGACGATCCGAAAGCCAATGTGTTTCTTGGGTGGCCTGATGGCGATGCAGTTCGGTTGTGCGGAGGCAGCGCCCACGCGCCGCGATGCGTATGTCGGCGAGGACGCCGCGGGCTCGGATGCTGCCGCTTCGATGGTGGACGCCCACAGCACGGTCGATGCAGCGACGGCGACCGGTGCGCGTGTCGTGATCAACGAGCTCGCTCCGGATGGCGCACCCGACTTCGTCGAGCTCTTCAATCCGTCGAGCACCGCGTTCTCTTTGGCGGGCTACTTCATCGCGGATACCGATGGCCTGGGCGAGCCTCCGGCAGACCCAACCCATCGCGTCCTCTTGCCCGCCGGCGCAACGATTCCGCCTGGCGGCTTCGTCGTCATCGCCATGAACGTGGACCCACCTGCGGGCATGACGGAGACACCCGTTGGCCCCGTCTCACCATGCCCTGTGGCTGGCGTGGCGAGCTGTTTTCAAACGGCCTTCGGCGTCGGGCGAACGATGGAGACCCTCGCGTTGCTCACCTCAGACGGTCGCGAAGTCGCGCGTGCGGACTATGCGGGCGACCTTCGTGGCGCGGAGCAGTCGTATTGCCGCGTGCCCGATGGGACGGGCGACTTCGCGATGTGTGTGAGCACGCCGGGCGCGGCGAACACGCGCTGAGCTACGGCGCTTTCACAGCCTCACGCGAGCGCCAGAGCGCCAGAAGCACAAGCCCCGTCGTCGCCCACACAAGCCCGGAGACATGCGCCGAGAGCGCAATCGTCATGGCGCGTGCGGGCGTCGTCCCAAGCGCTTCGGCAGCGAACGCAAAGATGGCCTCGGAGGACCCAACTTGCCCCGGCATGAAGACGCCGACCGCCGCTGCGACGAGGTTCGTTCCCTGCACGGTGAGCGCCTCCAGCGGGCCCGGATGAATGCCAATCGCGTAGGCCAAGGTGCCGTACTCGAAGGTCTGCACGAGGCGCCCCATGAACATCGCGAAGATGGGGCCCCAGGCCAGAAGCGAGCTCTCGCGTGAGTGCTCCGAGAAGCGCAGGAGCGGCCCGGCAATGCGGGGGAACTTCGATGCAATGAGCGCAACAAAGCGTGGATGGGTCGCGGCATAGCGAAGGCCAAAGCCCGACAAAAACAAGACAACGAAGTGCACGACCATCGCCCACGGGAGCTCGGGGCGCGTGCTCACAAAGAAGGCCGCGCCAGCACATCCGAGTGAGAAAATCGCGCTCGCGATCAGCACATTCGCCTGGTTGCTCGTGCCCATCGCGACGGCTGCTGCGGGCCCTCCAAGCTCGCGATGAAGGAGCGTGCCCTTCACGGCCTCGGAGGCACTGCGACCTGCCGGGAAGACATTCATCACACCGTGTCCGACGATGTGCGCGAGGTAGAGGCGCAGCTTGGAGATGCCCCTGCCGCGCTCGCCGAGAAGCAGGTACGTGGCCCACGCGTCGCAGCCGATGCGCGTGGCCTCGAGCGTGAATGTGATGGGCAAAAACGGAGCAGTGAGTGAGAGCGCCTCGAGCACTTCCTCTGCGCCCACGCGCTGGATGATCGTGCCCAACATCCCGAGACCAAAGGTCGCGAGCGCGATGCGAAAGATGACAGCGCGCCAGGATGCGCGCGTTGGTTCTGCCTCAGGAAGCGCTTCAGTTGCCACGCACGCTCAATGCAAGCTGCGCCGCCGCAAGGCCAGGCTCGGCACCGACGAAGGGATAGATCGCGGAGAACTCAATCCCCACGAGCTCATCGAATGCGAAGCGCAAACCAAGCTGCGCCGAGAGCATGTCGAGGCCATCGCGGTAGCCAAAGCCGCTGCCCACTTCGACGACGATGGAGAGCCACTCCCAGGGCGTCCAATCGAGGCCTCCACCGAGACGAAGCCCTCCGCGTGGAAGCGGCGGTGCGAGCGTCGAGATGCCGATCGAGCCGAGGGCCGAGAGCCAAGCATGAAGGCGCAAGAGTGAGTCGATACGCCACTCGCCCGTGGTGCCGACCTCCATCGCGAGCGGCTGGCTCTCACGGTCCAGGCCGATCGCCGTAGGCAACACGAGCCGCGAATAGAGCGCCGCGATGCGTCCGTCGCCACGCGCATAGACACCCGTCGCACCGACCGAGAGGTAGCCCAAGCCGACGTACTGCGTGCTCACGGCCGAGAGGATCGTCTGGTGCCGAAGGAGCTCCATACTCCCCCATATTTCAATATTACGTTCGACGGCGTAGCTGCCGCTCAGGCGGCCGCCGATGCGAATGTTGCCGTAGAAATCCGCGGGCTGCGCCACGAGATAGGCATCGCCGGCAAGCGAGAGCTCGCGCTGTGGACACGCGTGACGCGCAACGCCCAGCATGCCGTCCATGAGCGGCGCTTGCGTGGGGCCCGTGGCGCGGTTGGGACGCGTTGTGCTGCAGGCATCGACCTCTTGCGCGGAGGCCATCGATGACGACGCGAGCACCAAGAGAAGCGTGATCAGAAGCGCGCGGATCATCGTGCACCTCGCAGGCCCGGCGCGCGGAATCCGTCGCCATCCCAATCGAGCAGAAGCGGGTTGGTGAAGCTGTAGGCGTAGCCGTGCGGCGTCACTGCGCCAAAGCCCCAGCGCGCGGCATCACGTGGCCCGCGTGGTGTGCGCGCCATGGGTCCCGTCGAGGCGCCACGCTCGCAAGCGGGTGCGCCACTCAAGCCCATGAGGTCCTCTGCGTTGACGACATCGTCATCGTTGCGATCGACATCGCGGTAGTCGACGGTGCCATCGCGCGTGTTGTCGCCGGTGTCAGGGATTCCGTCGCAGTCGAGGTCGCCCACGAGAGGCAGCTCTTCGCCCGCCTCCACAACGATCCACGCGTCACGTGCGCCGTCGAGGCCAAGCTCAGCGAGCGCAATCTCGCCCTCGAAGCGCACCATTCCATCGGTGCCGAAGATGTCAGTGGGATGCATCAACTCGCGCGCGAGCGTGCGCTCCACTTGGCCATTGATGACGATGCGGATCTCATCGACGGGCACCCAGGGCGCGGCCGTCACGCGGATCGAGAGCATCGCACCGCGCTGAGGAATGAATGAGCGCACAGACGGCGTACGTGAGGCGCCCGTCGTGTCCTGGATGCTTGCCTCGATGACCGGACCGTTCGTGCCGATCATGCGTCCATCGCGCACCTGACGATTGAATGCGACCTCATCCAGACCAGGCACGCGCTCGGTTGTACGCACGAGTGTGCGCGGCGTCCCAAGCACGTTGTCGACGAGTGAGTGCGAGTCGCTGTTCGCCGTGCCGGCGCGGATGATTCCCTGGTTGAGCAAGTAGAACCAGTACGCGCGGTAGGGCAGCAAATCCTCGTTCTCGCTGCCGTTCATCACCTCTTGCGTGTGGTAGTCGGCATTGCCGAAGGAGGCGCCCGGAGGTGTGCGCATCAAGAGGCCAGGGCCTGTTCCGTCGTAGCCCGTCATGTCGGTGCGCGGCACGTCTTCGCTTGTGTCGATGCCAATCGCGCGCGGGAAGCCAAGGTCGCGACCAAACTGCGAGGGCGCCCACGGATGGTTGAGCTGCACCACACCTGTATCGCTCGGCCATCCGGCCTCCACAAAGCGCGTCATCAGAAGGCCTGGCTCAGCGAGCTCATCCCAGGGTGCGCCACGATAGGGGCCTGCTGCATCGAACGAGAGCGGCCAGACATTCCAGTGACCAATGACCTGCGGAAGCTCAGCGCCCGGTACGAGGTCAAAGAGGATGTGGCCCGTGGCCTCAAGCCCGACGATCACGTGCACGCGCTCATCTGCATTCCAGACGCGCCGCGCATCGGCGTAGTCCCAGACGACATCGTGATCGGTCGCAGCGATGACATCGATGCGCGAAGCCAAGAACGCCTGCACGCGATCCACATCGGGCACGGTCGAGTCGAAGCTCGCTGCACCATGCACGTGGAAGTCTGCGGAGAGAACGCCCTCGCCCGTCACATCGAGGGTTTGAAGCGCGAGCGTGATGCTCTGTGCCTGGCCCGCACGCAGCGTCACCTCCTGGCGTGCAAGCGTCGCGAAGGGGCCTGCGGTGGCCACGATGTCCCAATGGCCCGGCGGCAACGCGAACGACGTATCGCCCAGCGCGAGAAGGCGATCGCACGCAGGAGAGCCGCCCGTCGGTGAGCCAAGAAGGGGCGAGCAGGAGGTGAAGCCGCCGAGCAAGCGTGCACGCGTAGCCTCCTCTGTGGCGTTGTCGGCCGGCACGACAAAGACGAGCGCGTGATCCTCCACGCCATCGACCGTCACACGCACCGTCAGCTCACTCGCGGGCTCGATCAGAATCGGCGTGCTCTCCACGTGGTCTTCTTGCACCGAGACGAACGTGCGCCCTGCGTTGCGTCCGAAGGCATCCACAAGGACGACATAGTCGCGGTACTGCGGCACAAGCACGCTCCACGAGCCATCGGACTCCGGCGTCACCTGTGTCCACGGCCTGCGCTCGCTCTCGGGCAGCTGATCGTTCCCCTCCACGATGCGCACCGTCGCGCGGGCCTCGTCGCCCAGCATCTCGCCGCCACCGTTGACGATCACCCGTCCGCTCAGCTCACTGAAGGGCTCATCGTGAAGCAGCGCGCGCGCTTGGATGAGCGTGTTGATCGGGCCCGACACAGAGCGCCCCTCATCGACGACGATGAAGCGCTCAAAGACCTGCACATCGCGCGGTGGCACCACACGCGGCCTTGGTCCCACGGCGCTGAGTTGCTCTGTGTGCCAGCCGTAGAGATCACCCTCGCAGGCGACCTCGCCATACGAGGCGGCCTGATCCGAGTGCGATGCGGCAGCGAAGTAGCGCTGCTGCTGCCATGCCTCGTTGAGTGGTGAGGTGAGCCCTGGCTGCATGAAGCCGGTGCCGATGCCGGGTGCGAAGGGAAGCGCCTCACGCCCGCTCCAATACCAAGCATCGACCAGCGCCCATGTGTCGGGATCTTCGCCCGCATTCAGCACCTCGGTGCGCACACGAACACCGGGCTCACAAGGCCGCACCTCGTAGCGTGTGGCGACATGCATGTTGGGCTTGCCTGCAAGCGCGCCGCGCAGCTCGATCGCCGCAATTCCGGGCTCTTCCACGAGGAAGAGTGAGCTGTAGGCAACGGAGTCCCCCGGCAAGAGTCCCACCGCGTGAAAGACTTGTGTGAGCGCATCGTGGCCGCCGTCTGCACGCGCGAGATCGAGGATCGTCCCACCTGTTGGCGCGACGTAGTGCGGGTGCCCAATCGCATCGATGACCACGCGAACCTGATCGTTCTCGAGGAGCACATCACCCGGCGAAGCAAGCGCATCGAGGCCCGTGGGCATCGCGTCTCCGGCCGCCAGGGTGTGCACCGCCACGCGGCCATCCGTGCATGCATAGGCCAGGCGACGACAGGGTGATTGCGTGTGGCACGTCGGGTCGTCTGAGCCCGCACACGTTGGGTTCTCGCATCCACCAAGGAGGCTCGTTGCGGTCAGGAGGAATGCGGCGGCTGCATCGAGCCGAGCGGGGCGAGTGCGCATGCGTCGGAGGATAAGGCCATCGCCTGAGATGCGTCCCTTGAAGTGAAGTGCATATGATATCAATCATATGCACACCGTCCCCTGTCTGCGCGCATGGAGGTTGCGATCGCAACTTGGCTTCCCGCATCCTTCGGAAATGAACCAATACCTCTTCTCGTTCGCGGTGGTCTTGAGTCTTGGCTTGTCCGCCTGCAGCTCAGGGACGCCCGAGCCAATGCGCTCAGCCTGCCCTGGCCCTGGCTGCACATGCAGTGGTCCGACGACCTGCGCCTGCACCGCTGGCCAGGCCTGCCTCAACACCTGCGCTGGAAGCTGCAACCTGGATTGCGGCGCGGGCAGCAACTGCGCGTACACCTGCAATGAGTCCTGCAACGTCGACTGCGCGATGAACGCAACCTGCATGGTCTCGACGGCGCAGAGCTCCAACGTGAACTGCGAGGCGAACTCGATCTGCGACGCGACCGTGGGCGCAAGCAGCAACGTGCGCTGCGAGGCAGGAGCACGCTGCGAGATCGAGTGCACAGGCAGCTGCAACGTCGATTGTCGTGGTGCCGCATCCTGCACGCTTCGCTGTGGCACAGCTGCGATGCGCAGTGTCACAGGCACCGACTCGTGTAGCTGAGGACCAAGCGCACGCGCGTCGACCTCATGCAATCCGCCGTTGCGACCTTGAATGCATCGCTCCGGTGTGGCGAGCTTGAGCGATGAGCGAGAACGACTTGGACGACGAAGAGGATGCGCGCGGCACAGGCATCCTCGACAAGCTTGTCGGTCGCGCGACCGAGGATCGGCGCATCCAGCCTGAGCTCACGTTGGAGCGCATCGCTTCGCGTACTGGGCATGATGTAGACGAACTCGGTCGCTTCGCGCGTGCGATCGAGCGGCGCGGACAAGCGGTTCTCTACGGGCCACCGGGCGTCGGTAAATCGCACCTTGCGGGTCTGCTCGCGCGACACCTCGTCGGTGGAGGAGACGGCTTCATTCGCCAGCTCGTGATGCACAGCGCCGCGAGCTACGAGGATTTCGTCCAGGGCCATCGTCCTGTGATCCGCAAGGACGGAACGACGTGGTTCCCACTCGTGCGCGGGCGCTTCATTCAGTTCGCGGAGGAGGCGCTCACGCGCAGCGGCCCCTGCGTGCTCATCCTCGACGAGATGCATCGTGCAGACATCGGGCGTGTGCTGGGCGAGCTCGTCCATCTGCTTGAGCATCGCGGCCAACCCCTGCCGCTTGCGGCGGGCGATACGGCGTTTGTCCTCGCGAAGAACATTCGCATCCTCGGCACCATGAGCTCCGCAGATCCACGCACGGACTCTGCCGATCTCGCCCTGCGCCGTCGCTTTGCGTATCTGCGAATTGCGCCCAACTGGAATGTGATCCGTCACTTTCATCGGGAGACAAGCTTCGACCCCACCGGCCTCATCAAGGTCCTTCAGCGCATCGAGAACGCGACAAAGGACCCCGATCGGGCGCTCGGCATCTCGTACTTCCTCCGGGCAGATCTGAGCGAGACGCTCGAGGAGATCTGGCGCTTCGAAGTCGAGCCGATGCTCGAGGCGCTGCTCCGCGACAAACCCACAGAGATGGCGCGCTTTCGTTGGGATGCAGTGAAGCAGCGTATGTAGCGAGGCGACCGACGGGACCAGCATCCCGTCGATCCATGTGGCGCGCCTACGGCGTCGTGGTCGTTGTCGCGGGCGTTGTCGCTCGCAGGATGATCTCCACGCGACGGTTGTTCGCGCGGCCCTCTGCCGAGTCATTGCTCGCAATGGGGCTCGCCTCGCCGCGACCCTCTGAGCGAAGTCGATCCGCCGGAACGCCCGCGGTTTCAAGGAAATCACGCACGCTGTTCGCGCGCGCCAGCGAGAGCGCCTGGTTGTTCGCATCGCTCCCGCGCGCGTCGGTGTAGCCCGCAACAGTCGCTGTCTGTTGCGGGGATGCACGCATCGCATCGGCGACGGCAGTGAGACGCTCTTGAGCCTCAGGGCGCAACACCGCGCGGTTCGTCTCGAAGAGCACTTCGCCGTTCAGCGTGATGATCGTCTCGGTCGCTTCAACACGCACGTTGGCCAGAAGGCGCAAGCGCTCCAGTGCTGCAGCGGCGCTTGCTTCGGCCGCGCGACGCGCATCCTGCTCGGCAATGAGCGCAGCGTTTGTCGCTGCCAGCGTCTGCTCTTGTTGTTGAAGGCGCCGTTGTCGCTCTGCGAGTTGATCATGCGAGGTATCGAGCGCTACGCCGCGCTCTCGCGCGATGCGCTCCAGCTCTTCTTGGTAGTCGCTTCGGTCTTGTTCGACGCCCTGCTCAAGCATCGTTCGACGCGCATCCGCCATCGCGACGCGCGTCTGTCGCTCGGCCACATACGCATAGTGAATCTCAGCAATCGAGCCGTCTTCCTGGCCCTCGGCGAGGGTGAGGGTTCGCTGCGCTTCGAGCACTTCATCCGGCTCAAGTCGTTGTGCAGAGCCTCCACGCGCCTCGCTCATCACGGCCCGCGCGCCCGAGAGTTGCGGCGAGATCGCGGCGTGTCCGCAGCCCATGCCCAGGAGTGCACCTGCAACCGCAAGCGCGCTGATTCGTTGATTTGTTATCATATTGAAATCACTTCCCGCCCGTGCTGAGGTTCGTCTCGCGTTGATCCTCGATGTGCTCGTGTGTCTCTGCTGCATGCGTGCGAACTTCGTCCTCGCGACGAAGCGCCATCGCGAGTTCGGCATCGGCTTTGGCGCGCTCAAGCAAGCGCCGCGCGACGTCCATCTGGCCTTGTCGAATTGCGGTCTCTGCCGACTCGACTCCGTCGTCCGCGAGGGCGAGGTGATACGACGCTTGCGGCGTGCTCTCGGCACCAAGCTCGCGTGCCGAACGAATCGCCGCGACGGCATCGCTCTGTGCATGAACAGGCAGACCTGCGCCTCCGCATCCCGCTCCCCAGACCATCGCGACACACGCCAGCACAGGCGCGCTCCAACTTCGATTCAGACTCATTGATTGCCTCCGTAGTGAGCGCGACGTCGCAAGGCTCGGGCCCTCAACCCCTCGCGGAATTGACCGAAAAGCGGGGCATGCGCGCGCGATCGAGGCATCTCGCCGCACTCACCGGGCCGTGATGCGTTGCTTTTCTCGGCAGAGGGCGTGGCGTGCTTGCTGCGTAGGGCCGGGGGCATCGGAGTTCACATGCAACGCATCCTCATCTGGGATTTGCCCACACGTCTTTTTCACATTCTCCTCGCGCTCGGCTTCGTCAGCGCAGCGAGCATCGCGCTCTTCGTCAGCGACGAGAGCCCCGTCTTTCCCTTCCACGCGATGATTGGCCTGGTGCTCGCGCTGATGGTCGTGCTGCGCATCGCATGGGGATTCGTCGGCACACGCTACGCACGCTTCAGCTCATTCACCCCGCCGCCCAGCGTCGTCTTCGCGTACTTCCACGGCCTCGCTCAGCCGCCCAGCAAGGCGCAGCCGAACCCGAACCAAGGGCACAATCCGGGCTCGGCCTACGGCATCTTCGCGATGCTTGCCGTGGTCCTTGGTCTCGCTGTGACGGGCTACCTCATGGCGCGCGGCAACGGGTCTCTCGAAGAGGTACACGAGGTGCTCGCTTACACGATGGTCGGCCTTGTGATCATGCACATCGTCGGCGTGCTGGTGCACGTCGTGAGGCACCGCGAGAACATCATCGCGAGCATGATTGATGGCAAAAAGGATGGAGAGCCGCAGCAGCGCATTGCTTCGGGTGAGCCGATTGCGGCGCTCATCTTTCTCGCGATCGTCGGCGCCTGGGGAAGCGCGCTCTTTCGCAACTACGACGCAGCCACACGCACGACGCGCTTGCCCTTCTCGCGGATGGCCCTTGAGCTCGGGGACGCAGAGGAAGGGCAGACAGGTGATGCGATCGGGATGGGCACGTACGAAGGTGACGACTGAACGAGCGCACGCCTTGGCGTCGGCATTTCTGCGAGGATCGCGATGCCCCAGAGATTGTCTTCGCAGGCGTTGCAGGTCTCGTGCGCGGGCTCAGCGAAGGCGATGTGGCTGCGCGCGAAGCGTTGGTTCCGGCGACCGCGATTGAGGGTACGCGCCACGGGGCCGTTGCGATGAAGCAGTTGGATTGCGAGCGATGAGTTCGCGTCCTCTGATGAACACGTTTGCAGCGCGCGCGGCGCAATGAGACGTTGCTGCTGTGGCGCGCTCTTGCATCTTCGTTTTGGTCTTCCTCGTTTGCTTTGCATCGCTGGGTTGCGGGCGTATCCGCTATCAGTCGCGGGATGTTGGGACGACACAACAGGATGCGAACCTTGATGCGTTTACAGACGATGCCTTCGACATCGACGCATTCACCTCGATCGACGCGGGCCCGATGGACTCGCCCGATGCGCTGACGGATTCCCCCGATGCGGCAACACCGCCGGATTCACCCGAGCCTCCCGACAGCTCCGAGCCTGATGCGGATTGTCGATGCGGCCGCAATGCAACCTGCACCGTGGGCCTGGGCTGTGTTTGCAACGCAGGCTACGCGGGCGATGGCATCACCTGCCTCTCGACGCGCTGGGCAACGGGCTCGCTTGAGGCTTATGTGAAGGCGAGCAATACGGGTGAAAACGATGCGTTTGGACGCTTGGTCGTCAGCGGAGATGGCCGCACGTTGGCGGTATCTGCTTTCCAGGAGGACACGTTAGCCGCCGGCATCAACCCGCCCACGGACGAAGCCGCAATCGATAGCGGCGCCGTCTACATTTACATCCGCACCGGCAGCACCTGGACCTTCGAGGCCTTCATCAAGGCGAGTAATCCCGAATCCGATGACGCCTTTGGGTTTGGAATGGCCCTCAGCACGGACGGCAACACGCTCGCCGTCAGCGCCTTCACGGAGGACACTTTGGGCTCCGGTGTAGGTCCGATGCCGAACGAATCTTTGGTTAACTCTGGCGCGGTCTACGTCTTTACCCGCACGGGCACGTCGTGGTCGCAGCAGGAGTTCATCAAGGCCAGCAACGCTGGCTCGCGCGACTCGTTCGGTTTCGCGGTCGGGCTCAGTGGAAGTGGCAACACGTTGGTGGTCGGCGCGCCCTTCGAAGCTTCCTCTGGAACGGGGATCGACCCCCCCTCGAATGAACTCGCGAACAACAGCGGCGCCGTGTACGTGTACGAGCGCGTCGGCGCGGTTTGGTCGTTCGGACACTTCATCAAGGCCAGCAATACCGGCGCAAGCGATTCGTTTGGTGTGGTCCTCGCCGTGAGCGAAGATGGCTCTACATTCGCCGTTTGTGCGTCCGGGGAGGACGGATCCGGTACGGGTGTTGGAAGCACGCCGAACGAACTCGCGAATGGCGCGGGTGCTGTCTATGTCTACACACGTATGGGCGCGACATGGGCCTTTCAGGCGTACCTCAAGGCGAGCAATACAGGTCCGAGCGACAACTTCGGCTTCACGCTCGCACTGAGTGCCAACGGTGACACCCTGGCTGTGGCCTCGGACCAAGAGGACAGCTCTGGGACTGGCATCGACAGTGTTCCCGATGAGGCCGCGAGCGGCAGCGGCGCGGTGTACATCTACCAGCGCACTGGAGGCATGTGGGCCTTTCAATCCTTCATCAAGGCCGTGAATACGCAGGCCAATGACGCCTTCGCCACGGTCGCGCTCTCTGGCAGCGGCAACCTCTTGGCGGTGGGGGCGGCATTCGAGTCGAGCGGAGGCTCGGGGATCGGCAGCACACCCGATGAGTCGGCGTTCAACTCGGGGGCCGTCTATCTCTACGTGCGCACTGGCGCCACATGGGCCTTCGAGGCGTTCGTGAAGGCGAGCAATCCCGACGCGGAGGACCTCTTCGGCTCGTCGGTTGGACTCAGTCAGGATGGACGCATTCTCGCCGTCGGGGCATCGCAGGAGGATGGCTCGGGGGTCCGCGTTGACAGCATCCCAGACGAACTAGCCAGCCAGAGCGGCGCGGCCTACGTCTACCTCGAGTGAGCGCGTCGATACTTTCCTGTGGTGCGGCGATGGGGCTACGCTTCAACCATGCGGAACGTTCTTGTTGTCTTCTCGGTCGGAGCTCTTCTTGGCGGCTGTCCATCAGAGCCCTTGCAGGATTTCCCCGACGCACGCCGAATTCGACGCGACGCGAACTCGGATGTCGGAAGCAACCGTCCGGACACCAACACCGATGCAAACCTCGACGCATTCACTTCACCCGATGTAGGGATGGACGCACCACGTGGGCCCGACGCGAATCTGGATACGGGGGTGGACGCATTCGCCGCGCCCGATGTGTTCGTGCCGCCCGATGCGTTCGTCGTGCCGGATGCGTATGTCATCCCGGATGCGTTCGTCGTGCCGGATGCCTACGTCATCCCAGACGCCTTCGTTGTGCCGGATGCGTATGTCATCCCGGATGCGTTCGTCGTTCCAGATGCCTTTGCCCCGCGCGATGCGTTCACCGTTCCCGTCTGCGGCAACCGCATCGTCGAGCGTGGTGAGCAGTGCGATGACGGCAACGCGATCCCAGGAGACGGCTGCGATGCGTGCCGACTCCCCGTGACTGGGTTCCGCTTCACCAACTTTCTTCTGCGAGACCCTCACGTCTTTACGAGCATCCCCGTGTTTGGTTGCCGGGACATGACGGATGCACCCATCCTCGGCTACTCCGTCAACGGCGATGCGAGCGCGAATTTCAACGCGGATCGCAACGATGATGGGCTCTTCGACCTGAGCATCGCGACCGTCTTCCGTCCCCTTCGACAAGCGGATGGCGCGACCTCGGCACTCGAGGTCCAGTTCCCGACGTGCACCGTCCCAGTGGCTCCGGCGAGGTCGGTGTGCACCGCGTCGGCTGTCCGCACCGTGACCATGTCGCTGTCGCGTACGAGCGGGGCGTGTCTCGACGTGGTCCCGGGCAGCGTCGTGCACAACTACTCGCCCCTGATCGCCTTGCCGAACGCCCCCTGCTACGCCTCGCCGGTCGTTCCAACTTTCAACATCGCGCTGACGGGACTCACACTTCCTCTGCGCGATGTGCGTATTGCCGCGACCTTTGTCGGCGACCCAGCAGTGGCAACCATCAATGGTGTGCTCTATGGCTTCCTAACAGAGGCGTTCGCGATGACCGCCACTGTGCCCGACGCCACACCTGGGATCGGCGGCCAACCCCTTGCGAACCTCTTTCCTGGCGGCTCGGGCTGCTGCGCAGGCCACGACGATGTCGATATCTACGAAGGAGCGCGTGGATGGTGGATTTACATCAACTTCACCACAACCGGAGTCACGTGGAACGACTGACCCTTTCTCGCTTCGGTCTACGGAGACTGCCAAGAGAAAACCCCAGGCACGCACCCGAGGTTTTCTCGTATCTAGATAATGTCTAGATAGTATTCAATCAATGTCGATATTGGCGCTGACTCCGCGCGATTCTCGTGAGTCGCTCACGGCGTCGGCTTCGGCGTTCGCTGCGCGCGGACGAGATGATGCACCGCGAACGCACTGCAGAAGGCGATGAACGCGGGGATGTAAAACACGGCGTACTCAAGGTGCTTCGCAAGGAACCAAGCTGCCGCGCCGCCGATGACGAACATCGCGACCTTCGAAGAGCGCAGCCAGATCGAGCGCCACGCTGCACTCCGGATGAGAGGGTTCTTTGCGACGAGCCACGTTGCCGCAGCGATCGAAGCATCCGTGACGGGACCGGTCATGTGCGTGGTGCGGACGACCATCCCTGTTGTGGTTGCGATGGCGGCGTTCTGAAGACCCATCGCGAACGACAACATCGCGAGAAGCTCGAAGTCTCCATCGGTCTCGACCGTCACACCGAAGGGGCCGAAGAACCCGAGCCCGCCGAGGATCGCCGCAGCGGCTGTGGCCAGCGCAACCAAGAGCATGGGCACCGCGGGTAGGGGGTCGAGGCCGCGGAAGCGGCGACCGTCGAGCCAGATGACACTCGCCATCGCGCCAAAAACGAAGGCGACGGCGATGAGGATGTAGTCGATCAGCAAGCGGAAGTCGCCGAAGTCTGCGCCGATGCGTGTGAGTGTTCCCGTGACGTGCGTGACGAAGCGTTGGCAGGCTGCGAGTGTGGCGGCATTGGTTGCGCCAGCCGAGAACGCGAGCGCGAGCCAGACAAGCAAATGCCTCTTGCTGTGAACGGCTTCCGCAGGAAGGAGGGGCGGCATGTTGGTAGACACACCGAGGCTATAGGGGCGGAACGCCACGTCGCCAACGAGGGATCGCATCGGAAATTGCTGGGTTCTCATTTGCGACCTCAGACCGCACGATGGGGCGCATGCATACCCACAACAAAGAGTCGCAGTCGACGATGACCCCTGGCCAGGCGCTCAGCTATCTCAAGGAGGGCAACGCTCGCTTCCAGAGCAACCTTCA
Organism: Sandaracinaceae bacterium; assembly: GCA_044373065.1. Taxonomy (GTDB): domain Bacteria; phylum Myxococcota_A; class Polyangia; order Polyangiales; family Sandaracinaceae; genus JAFLCL01. The sequence goes on along the minus strand of JBILQT010000014.1, from coordinate 18,535 downwards.
AGTGAGCCGAGATCTCCTGCGACAGGTCAACGCGACGCGCGAAGGACAATGGCCATTCGCGACCATCCTCAGCTGCATCGACTCACGCACGTCGGCGGAGCTCATCTTCGACCAAGGCCTGGGTGACATCTTCTCGATCCGCATTGCGGGCAACGTCGTCAATGACGACATCCTCGGCTCGATGGAATTCGCGACCAAGGTCGCAGGCTCGAAGCTCATCGTGGTCCTTGGGCACTCGCGCTGCGGCGCGATCAAGGGTGCATGCAACCACGTGCAGCTCGGAAACCTCTCCACGCTGCTCAACAAGATTCAGCCCTCGGTCTACTTCGAGCGCACCACCACGGAGAATCGCGACGCCTCCAACGAGACGTTCGTTGAGCGCGTCGCAACGATTCAGGTGCGTCGCTCGGTCGAGGAGGTCATTCAGCGAAGCCTCGTCATCCGCGAGCTGATCGAGACCGGGCAAGTTGGCCTCGTCGGTGGCGTCTACAACATCGAGACTGGCAACGTGGAGTTCTTCGACGACACGTATATGTGCGGCTCGATCAAGCACTTCTACATCGACGTCTGAGCGGCCCACGCACCTTCGTTCAACGGAAAGGCCCTAGGCTCACGCTTAGGGTCTTTGTCGTATTGAAATATGGTTTATTTGCCGATGCGTGACCACGCCAGCGCGTCCACGATGCTTCGCAGCGCGTCCTCTTTCTCGGCATTGAGCGCCGCATAGGCGAGGGGAAACGTCGCCTCGAGATCGATCAACACATCGAGCACAACCTCTGCGCGCACGGCCTCCAGCGCCGCCCCCACTTTGGAGCGTGCGGACGCAAAGCGCGCATCGTTCACGAGGTGCTTCGCGTGCGCGGCGAACTCGTCGATGGTGAGCATCGCGTTCGCTTGAAAAGGAAGCGCCTCATCGAAGCGCGCGTCATCGAACTCGGCGATCTTCTTCTTGAGCACAAAGCGCTTTTCGACAGGCAGTCGCGCATCGGGCTTGAGCACCAAGCCCTCGGCGATGTTGTCTGCGATCGGGGGAAGCCCCAGCAGCGCAGGCATCCGCGTCGGCGCACGCACAGGAAGGGTACTCAGCGTCGCGCGCGGGCCGCGGCCCACGAGCGGCACGGTGAGCAAACCGTGCGCGTTGGCGAGCGTCTCGACCTCGCGATGACTCAGAAAGTCACCGTGCCCCTCATCCACTTCGACCACGACATCAAAGAGCGCGAAGTGCAGGTTGGGCGAGTACCAAATGCCCGTCTGCACAGCGGAGAGCCCCGGCAACTCGGCAACCTCGGGATGCGGATACGCGCCACCGAAGAGCTCGCCAAAGAGACGAATCATACGCGGCGCGCCAAGGTCGCGATGCACGCCGAGCGCGCTCTCTTGAAGGCGACTTCGCAAGAGCTGCCAACCAAAGAAAGCCTCGTCGTCCTCCAGCCAAGCTTTGCGCTTTCCGATCCGAACCTGCGCGCCATCGCAGCCCACGACGAGCTGCGCGCCGTGAACCTTCTCCATGGCGACCCAGAGGCCGCCGGGGCTGTGCAGGCTTGGGTCTGCAACGCTCGCAATCTTCGGGTAGGGCCGATGCTCCATGAGGCGAACGTCGCACGCTCCGGTGAGCAACGTGAGACGCAACACCAAGCTATCGCTTTCGAACTGCGCTCGCGGCGAGCCACTTCTCGGCCCCGCTCTCGAAGGCGATCAAGAGTCGAGGCGCGTTGCCGTCTTCCACATCCACCACGTCTCCATCACCCAGCTTCGCGTGCGTGACCTTGTCACCGAGGTCGAATGCAGCCGACTTCGCGCTTGCCTTGGGTGCAAGGAGCGCCGCCTTTTTTTCAAGCGCGAGCAGCGCGGCGATGGACTCGGTGGGCTGAAGTGCGCGTGCTTGCTCATACTGGTCTCGAGCCTCCGCGAAGCGCCCGAGCGCCTCGAAGCATTGGCCCTTCAACAAGAGGCCCGCGTAGCCCTGCAGCGCATCTTCAAAGCGGCCCATGCGAAAGCCCTCGACGGCCACCGATCGAAACGCTGCGGCCGGAAGATCATCGTGTCGCGCACCCAGCTCGTAGCTATTCAGGTCGTCTGAGGAGAGCGCCGCAAGCAGCGAGATCATCGCCTCCTCATCGCGTCCCAAGCCGAGGAGCGCCTTCCCTCGCAACCAGTGCGCGCGCGCTTCGGATTCATGTGACGCCATCGGCCATTCATCGATGGCTCGGAGCACTTCCACGTATCGCTCCAGCCCAAGCAGCGCACGCGCGCGATCGAGTGGATGGCCCTCAAGCACCGCGAGCGCTTCTGTGTGCTGACCCAGCGCATTGAGTGCGCGACCGTAGGCCACACGGATCCAATCATCTCCGCAGCGCTCCAGCGCGATGCCAAGCACGCGCGCGTCTTCCGCGGTGACGGGCTGAGTCCAAGGCCTCCCCTTGCAGCTCTCTGCAAGAAAGAGCGTGCACGCTCAAGGCGTGGTGTGTGGAGGCCACGATCCAACTCAAACCACGTCTCCTCGGTGTTCCACCAGCGCGAGCCGACACAGAGACGAAGGGACTCTTCCATCGCATGCGAGGGCGAGAGCGCCGCGACCCACCGGCCCCGAAACGCGTTCGCTCGCTCGATCAGGTAAGCAACAAGCACGCTGCCGTCCGCGCGCGTTTCGAGAACACGGACCGAGAGGGCCTCCGCCTCCACCGTGCCCCGCTTGCCATCCAACTCGAGCGCCGCTATCGGCTCGCCGTACCGCGCAACACCGCGCAGCGTTCCATCGTTGTTGCGGTGCTGCGTGACGAGAATGGACGGGAGCGCTTGCGACATCAGCGCATCCTACCCAATCAGCATCACGTGGTTCGCTGCCAACGAAAAGACCCCGGGTTCTCACCCAGGGCCTTCATCATCATATTGAGATAGTATCTATCTAATATTCACTTCTTACCGATTTTGGCCTTCAGCAGATCGCCGAAGGTGCCCATGCCCGCGCCCTTCATGCCTGCGCGGAAGGTGTCGAAGTCTGCGCGCTCTGCGTCGTCGAGGGCGGCCTTGATCGAGAGGCGTGTGCGCGACTCGCTCGTCTCAAGCACCTTCGCGGAGACCTCTTTGCCAACGGGGAAGTCCTTGCGGAGGTCAGCACCGGGGCGCGTGTTGGTCTCGGCATTCGGAATCGTCGCGCGTCCCGAGCGGCCCTTGCTGCCGCTGATCTGCACGACCACGCCGTACGTCTCCACCTTCTCAACGACGGCCTTCACGATCGAGCCGACGATGAGGCGCGTGCCGTGCTCGGTACCGCCTGCCGTGGCGCCGTCGCTCGCCAGGGCGAGTCCAACGCGCTTCTTCACCGGGTCGACCGAGACAACGCGCACGAGGAGCGCCGCGCCAATCTGCACGACGTCTTCGGTCTTCTGCACCTTCGTGCCGAGCTCGGAGATGTGGAGCAGGCCTTCGATGCCGCTCGCGAGGCGAACGAATGCGCCGAAGTCTGCGGTGCGCGTGACCTGACCCGCGATGACGCGGCCGATCGGCGCGACCATCTCGATGTTCTCCCAAGGATCCTTCGCGAGCGCCTTGAGGCTCAGCGTGATCTCGGTCTTCTCGCGGCCCTTCGCGTCCGTCTTCTTCTCGATGTTCTTCACCTGAACTTCGACGACGTCGCCAATCTGCACAGCCTCTTCCGCGCGGATGCCGCGGTCATGCGAGAGCTCGCGCATCGGGATGAGGCCTTCGATGCCGCCGAGGTCGACGAAGACGCCGAAGTCGCGTGTCTGCGTGACTTTGCCCTTCATCGTCGAGCCGACTTCGATGCCAGCCAGAACGCGCTCGCGCGACTCCTTTGCCTCGCGCTCAAGGAGCGTGCGGCGGGAGACGACGACGTTCTTTCCATCGAGCTTGGTGATGGCGAACGAGAAGCTCTTGCCGACGTACTCCGACGTGTCCGCAACGAAGCGGTTGTCGATCTGCGAGGCCGGACAGAAGGCGCGAATGCCGCCGATCTCGACGTCGAGACCGCCCTTGTTGACCGCGACGACTTTGCCCTCGACCGCCACGCCGCCGTTGAGCGCGAGCTGGAGGTGCTCGGTCGAGACCTCGCCCTTGCCGAAGCGCTTGGCGAGCTTGGTCTGCCCGTCCTCGGTGGAGACAATGAAGCCGCTCACGCGGTCACCGAGCTTCACGATGAGTTGCTTGTCGAGGTCTTCAAGCTCGATGCGTTCAAAGAACGCCTGTTGCTTGTCGTCGAGGTCGAGGAACACGGCGTCCGCGGAGATGTGGGCGACGACGCCTTCCACCTGGTCGCCTTGTCGCAGCGTTCGCTGCTTGGCTACCTGCACTTCACCGCGCGCGAACATGTCCGCAAAGCTGTCTTTGGCCATAGGGCGCCGAAACTACTCCCGGCCTGCACGCTGGCAAGGCTTTTGTGGGCGTTCGCGATCAGCGCGAAAGAGCCGTTTTTGCTGCATTTGCGAAGGGACGGGCATCCGATGCGTAGAGGGCTGCGCACTTGGCGCTGCCAATCTCGATGCGCCCAAGCCCCTCGGACGCGCTCATCCTCATCACGGCTCGCAGTTCACTGTCGGCGTGAACTCGCGCGCGGGCGAGCTCAAGAACGTGTTCACGCTTCCGCTCTGGCCCGCGCTGATGCGCATCGTTGCGGGGCGCGGATTCGCGTTCGTCGTGACGGTGCAGGTCAGTGCGTAGTCGCACGTGTTGGTCACCGAGACGATGTGGCTGTAGCCCGAGCCATCGAAGCGCGCGTTGTGTGAGGCCTGTGCGCAGGCTGGGCGCGTGCCTGCTTCTCCATCGGCCGAGGCGAGGGCGACCGCGAGAAGGGTGGTGGCGAAGGCGAGCGTGGCGAGTGAATGGCGCATCCCGAAAGCATGGCGCGGAACGCCCTGCATGACGAAGAACTCGCTGCGGAAGAACGCGCGCCACACGGGAGCCTCAAGCGAGGCGAAACGCGACAGCTAGCCACCGATTTCGATGCCTGAGTGCTGGCTTGGAAGGTGCGTAGAGAGGGTGTGTGATCTCCGCTTGGGCCCATCGTCGTGCACCGTTGTGTACGGGGTGAGTTTCGGTGCGGAGTTGCCAGAAAGAACAGCCACATGCGTACCGCTTTTGCTCTCTCCTCTTTGCTTTTCGTCGCTCTCGCTGGAGGCTGCAATCCAGTTACAGAGATCGACGAGAGCGTGGATTGTCGTGACGTCTGCAACCGCTACGCGACTTGTTACAACGCGTCGTACGACACGGCCTCATGTCGCAACCGCTGCGAGGGCTTGGTTGATGCCGATGGTGGACGATCACGCGCTGCGAATGATTGCGACACGTGCATGGACGACATGTCTTGCGTCTCCGCCGTGTTCACCTGCGGGACGGCCTGCCGCGGCATTCTTCCGTAGGCGCTTTCCTGCGCGAGAACCAGCAAGTTCTTCTCGACACACAGCGCGCGGAGTAGCGTCGCCTCATGCATCGCTCGACGCTCGTTGGTGGTCTTCGTGATCGCAAAGCCTGGCTCACACGTCTCGCGGGACGCACGCCCTCGGTGCCTCTCGAAGACCCGGAGAGCGGCTGCCGCATCTGGGTGAAGCTTGAGTACATGTTGCCCTCGGGCAGCACCAAAGATCGCGTTGCGTCCTACCTGCTCGCGCATGGCGTGGAGTCGGGCGCGCTCACGCATGAGAGCATCGTGGTCGAGGCCTCGAGTGGCTCGACTTCGATTGCGCTCGCGATGGCGGCAGCGGTGCTCGGCATTCGCTTTCGCGCAGTGATGCCCGAGAGCGTGAGCCGCGAGCGCGTGATGATCATTCGTCGTTACGGCGGAGAGATTCACCTCACGGCGAAAGAGAAGGGCGTGCTCGGTGCGATCGAAGAGACGCGCCGCATGGCGCATGAAGACGCGCGGGTGTTTCTCCCACGCCAATTCGAGAACCCCAGAAATGCGCTCGCACACGCGCGTGAGACGGGGCCTGAGTTGCTTCAGCAGGTCGGCACGACGATCCACGGGTTCGTTGCGGGTGTGGGCACGGGAGGCACGCTCATGGGCATCGCGCAGGCGATTCGCGAGGCGGGTCACCCATGCGCCATGGCGCGTGCGATGCCTGAGAAGGGCACCTCGTGCTTCTCGGGTCAGCCGGAGGTTTGCGGAGGCATTCCGGGCGTCATCGACGGCCTCTCGACCATCCTCGATGAGCGGATGATCGACCACACGATCGGCATCACAGAACGAGAGGCGATCGATTCTGCAAGGCACCTCTGCCGTCTCGGTTTTGGCGTGGGCCCCTCAAGCGGATTGAACTTCGCTGCGGCCCGCAAGCTCGCGCTCCAGCTTGGCCCCGGACACACGATCGCGACGGTTCTGTGTGACCGCATGGAGCGCTATTTCTCGACCGATCTCTTCGACGATTTGGCGTGAAGGAACGCGATCGCGCGTGCGACGCATTCGCTAGCCCGCGATGGGAATGCGCTCGCGAAGAATGCGCGCACGTTCACGCGCAAGAGGCACTTTCAGCTTGGCGGGGTGGTCCATCACCAAGTCGAATGTTCCTGCACCTGCAGGCTCGATGGAGACGATGCGATCCACACGGACGATGGCGCCGCGATGCGAGCGAAAGAAGGCCTCCGGCAGGCGCCCTTCGAGCGCGGAGAGCGTGAGGTCGAGCGCGAATCGATCGTCGCGCGTGACGGCCCAGACGAGCTCGTCCTTCATCTCAAGGAAGATCACGTCGTCGAGATCCACCACAACGAACGCGTTCTTTCGACGCACCGCAAGACGCGTGAGCATGCCCTCGCTCGGGCGCTCCGAGGGGCGCTTCTCCTGCGCACCGAGCTTCTCGCGCACGCGCTCGATCGCACGCTTGAGTCGGTCAAGGCGCGGCGGCTTGAGCACGTAGTCCACGACGCCCACCTCGAAGCCGCGCAATGCACCTTCATCATGCGCAGAGACCACGACGACGGGCGTATTCGGAGCGCGCTTTCCGACGGCCTCGGCGAGCGAGAGACCATCCGGCCCAGGCATGCGCAAGTCGACGAAGAGCGCGTCGGGCGCGTGCGTTTCAAAGGCGCGAAGTGCCTCACTCGCACTCGCGCACTCACAGACCACCTCGATGCCGCCGCACTCACGCAGCAAGAAGACGAGCTCATCGCGTGCGAGTGGCTCATCGTCGACGACGATCACGCGAAGTGCCTGAATGTGTTCGCTCATCACTTTGGTCCCTCTTGGTTCGCGCCGATCGACACGCGTGCAATCGCGCCTGATTCCCCGACATCGAGCGTGAGCGACGCATTCTTTCCGTAGGTGCGCAGAAGACGCTCACGCAGGGTGCTGAGGGCGATCCCCGCACCATCATCACGCTCGGGTGCAGGCAGTTTCTCGCCTTCGCTCTTGTTCTCGACTTCGATCACAAGCGGCTCTGCAGAGAGCACACGGATGTCGATCGAGCCCTTGCCTGCAAAGCGCGCAATGCCGTGCTTCACGGCGTTCTCCACCAGAGGTTGAAGCAGCAGCGCGGGTACTTGCACCCCACGCGCAAGGAGGTCGACGTGGCTCTCCACGGTGAGGCGCGCATCGCCCAAGCGCGCGCGCTCGATCGCGAGGTAGTCGAGCGCGTGATCGACCTCCTTCTCGATCGGCGCGCGGTCCGGATGCGAGAGCAAGTAGCGATAGAGGTCTGCGAGATCCGAGACGAGATCGCGCGCCTTGTCGGGGTCCTTGCGGATGGTCGCGCGGATGGCCGTGAGCGCGTTGAACAGGAAGTGTGGCTCCAGCCTTCGACGCAGCGAATCGAGTGCGGCCTGATCCGCATCGGCACGTGCGCGAGTGAGGGCGAGCTCCTGGGTCTCGCGTGAGATCATCACCTGCGCGACTGCGATGAAGAGCGCGACACCCGCAGCATTCACGAGCAGCTTCACGAGGTGCGCGGGCCACGCGGGCATGTAGCGCTCGGCATGTCCGACGGCGAGAAGCGCTGCGCCCACGACGACGATGTGCACGGCTTGAATCGCAAGCGAAGCGACAAAGACCCGCGGCGCATCACGCACCCAGGTTGGCTTCTGCACGGCGAGCGTGCCTGCGAGCACGCCATCGAGAATCGACGCGAGGAGCACCCAAGGGGCTGTCTCGTGATCGACGCGCCATGCGTAGAAGAGGCCGCCGCCAAGGCCCGCGATGAGGCCTGCTTTCGGGCCCCCAAGGAAGGCCGCAAGCAAGACGCCAATCGCGCGCACGTTGAAGTGCTCGCCGGAGACATCGAGGCCAAGCAGTGCGCCCCAGACCGAGAGCACCAGACCAAAGAGAGCGGCCGCGAGCTTATCGCGTCGATCGCCACCACCGAGGATCCGCTTGCGCAGCGGGGGAAAAAGCACGGCAACGAGCGCGGCAGCCGCCAAGAGACTCATCTTCTCGGCGAGCTCAACGAGCATCGTGCTGGCGGAAATCGTGCTCACGCGATCGACCCTACCAGAGCGCTCTCACCGTCGCTGTGATCGTCCCGTGAGCGGTCGTGACCATGTGCTGAGACGTCGTCCCGAACTATCGTTGGTGCACGCATCAAAGCGTGCGAGCGTCGTCCGCATGTCGAATCGCACGTTCGTCGCGAGCCTTCTCTTGCTGATCGGATTCACCGGTTGCCCGACACCAGAGCCGACGATGCGCGATGCCGACGTCGCCTCGGATGCCTATGTGACCGATGCGACTGACGATGCGGGGACGGACGCTCCGCGCAGCGATGGCGGGCCCGATGCCGGTCCTCCGATGGGTTTCGAGGAGGAGATCGACTACTGGATGAATTCCGGCGGATTACACGGCGTTGCGGCCCTCGCGCGCCAGGGCACGACGCGCGTGGTTGCCGTGCGCGGTCTCGCGACGGAGACGATGCCCGTCGACGAACACACGCTCTTCAACGTGGCCTCGATCTCCAAGACGTTCGTCGGAGCACTCGCGCTTCAAGAGGCCGAAGCGGGTCGCTTGGATCTCGATGGCGACGTCGCGCCGATCCTCGGCTTCGCGCTCCGCCACCCGATGCACGCGAGCACCGCGATCACGCCGCGCATGCTGATGACGCACACCTCGGGCCTCATCGATGACTTCCTCGATCTCTCGATCAGCGAAGGAGATCCAACCGAGACGCTCGATGCCTTCACACGTACGTACGCGGCTGACCCGACGCATTGGGGTGACGCGCCAGGGACGACGCGGAGCTACTGCAACGCATGCCTCGCCGTGCTTGCGCGGGTCGTCGAGCGCACCTCGTCCTCGGACTTCCGCGTGGCCAGTCGCACACGCCTATTTGAGCCGCTTGGCCTCGATGGTGCGGGCTGGTTCTTCGCAGACATCGACGCCTCGCGGCTCGCGCACTTCTACACATGGGCGCCGCGTATCGGCTACGCCGAGACACCAATGAACGGCTACGCGCATTACCCAGCCGGCATGTTGATGATCAGCCTCAGCGGCCTCGAGCGTTGGACGCGCGGGCACGTCGAGATGGGTACCCTCGATGGCACGCGCTTCCTCGCAGAGAGCAGCATCACCGAGACACGTCGCGCGCAGTTCCCTGCGGTCTCCGGAGGCCAGGCGATGGTCTGGTACTACACAACGCATGCGGGCTCGCGCTGGCTCTCGCACAGCGGATCAAGCTTCGGTGCAAGTTCGCAGTTGCTCTACCGCCCAGAGGACGGCCGCATGATCATCGTGCTGACGAACTCCGATGCGTACATCCGCTCGCGCTTTGGTCAGCCGCTTGGGGGCGACGCCATCGAGCGCATCATCGAGCGGATGAATGCAGAGCTTGAACGCTCTCTCTGAGCGAACTTGTTGCTATATTGTAGAAATCATATCTAAAAAGTCGCAACCTTCTGCGCGATCGTGAGCCTTACGAGAGCGCTCGCGTCACGACGCCTGCCGCAGGCTCACGAAAGGGAATCTGAAGCGCCAGCGCATGCGCACGCGGGCTCATCTTCTTCCATGTCTTCTGAAGGATGGAGATCACGCTCTCGTCGCCCTCCTTCACAAGGAATGCGTCGATGCCGATGTCGAGGAAGACAAGGCACGCGCAGTCCTCCAGCGTCTGCGCCTCGACGTCGCTCGCATCCTTCAAGCGCTCCTTCGAGATGAGCGCTGCAACACGCTCCACCGAGGCCTCATCCCAGCCCGCCTCGCGCAGCGTCTCGGCGGCCAGGCGCGCATGCATCTGCCCCTGCTCGCGACGCCACTTCAGGTAGCCGACGCGTCCATCCGGGAAGCTCGCGCGTGGCGTGCGAAAGCGGCCCAGATGCTGCGCGCGCACCGCCACTTGAAGCGCCTCGCTCGGATGCGCTTCGAGCCGTGCAAGCCAGCGTGTCATCGCCTCGGCATAGACCAACTCGTTCGCTTTGCCTGATGCATCGCGCTCTGGGTCTTCCATGTGGATGGCATCGAGTCGGGAGAGGGCGTGGGAGAGGCGTTCGCTCATATTGAAATATGGTGTTAGGAGGTGAGGCATGGCAAGGGCCTTTGAGGGGCGCGCAGCCCCGCGTTGCAATGATAGAGCTGCGTTGTTCATGCCTTCCAAGCTCATTCTGCTCCTTCGATCGCTGCGCATCGTGCTCGCGTTTGCGTGGATCCCGCTTCGCTTCCTTGGCCGCTTGCTCACGCATGAGGGCGCTGCCGATGCGGCGACACAAGAGCATTGGTGGGGCGAGCTCTTGGCCAGCGCACTCGAGTCACTCGGTGCGTCGTTCGTGAAGTTCGGGCAGATCCTCGGCAGTCGGCCGGACCTTCTCCCACCGGGCGTGATCGCCTCGCTCGCGCGTCTTCAAGACAATGTTGCTGCCGTGCCTTTTGCCCATCTTGAGCCCGTGCTGCGTGAGGCATGGGGAGCGGAGTTCGATGCGGTGCAAGTCCATGCGGCGCCGCTCGCGGCGGCCTCGGTGGCGCAGGTGCACGAGGGCCGCTTGCCCGATGGGACGCGCATCGCGATCAAGATCCAGCGCCCGCTCGCGCGTGAGCAGATCGAGCGCGATTTGGTGCTGATGCGCGTCTTCGCGCGTGTGGTTGATCGCATCCCCTCGGTGCACCTGCTCTCGCTGCCCGGCTCGGTGGAGCGCTTTGGAAATGCCCTACACGCGCAGCTCGATTTCCGTGTCGAGGCGGCGAACAACGCACGCTTCAAGCGCAACTTTGCGGGTGCGGAGCGAAACCGAAAGACGCGTCTGCCCTCGATTCGATTTCCTGAGGTGATCGACGCGTACTCCAGCGAGCGCGTGCTGACGATGGTCTTTGTCGAGGGCACCAAGGCGACGCACCCCGAGGCGGTCGGTGCGCACATGAGTGAAGCGGAGAGGCTCCTGGCGCGCGCGGATCTGGCGGCGCGTGGAGGTCGCGCGATCCTCAAGATGGTCTTCGAGGACGGCTTCGTTCACGCCGATTTACACCCGGGTAATATTCTCCTCGGCGAGGACGGTGTGATGACCTTCCTCGACCTCGGCCTCGTCGCTGAGATCCCGTCCGACATGATGCGCCCCTGGGTCGATACCTTTACGGCGCTTGCGCAGCGCGATGGAAAGCGCGCGGCCGAGCTCTTCTACGGCTACGCGCCCTCGGAGAGCGTGACGGACTACGACGCGTATGAGCGCGATGTATCTGCCTATCTTGAGACGCTCTACGGGGTGCTCTTGGCCGAGGTGGAGGTGAGTGCGGCGGTGAGCGGGATGATGAACTTGCTGCGTCAGCATCGCGTGCAGATCGACCCCGTCTTCACCGTCGTGAATGTCGCGCTGCTCGTTGCGGAGGGCCTTGGAAAGCAGCTCGATCCGAGCGTCGACTTGGTGCTTTTGGCCGTGCCCTTCTTGCTCTCTGCGCAGCTCTCCGCGCCTCCGGGGCGCGCGATGTCGAGGCAGCCTCCAGCGCGCAACTGACGGAATGCAAACGCCCCGTCGTGTCGACCGACAGGGCGCTGCGCGGAGGGGTTGGCCTCAGATGTTGCCGGACACACGCGTGGTGCGTGAGCCGAACTCCATCACGCCACGACGCTCGATCGTGGAGGGCGCATGCAGGTCGGCCTCGGTCTGACCTGGGCGCGGCGCCTCGGGCTTGGTGATGCTCTTCTCCATGCCTGCGAGCTCATTCGGGCGCGCGACAAGGACGGGCACTTTGGCGAGCTTCACGAGGCGCTCGGAGACGGAGCCCAGCACCAGGCGTGCAAGCCCGCGCGTGCCACGCGTGCCCACAATGATGAGGCGCGCATCGACATCCACGGCGACCTGATGAAGCGCCTCGGCCGCATCGCCCAAGCGCACATGGTGCACCACAGGGCGCGAGAACTCTGCGCCCTCGTAGGCCGCACGCTTCGACTCGATGTAGTCGTTCAGGCGCGCCGACGTGTCCGCCACAAGACGCTCGTCCATGGCGATGCGCGATGCACTCGGCGACTGCGAATGCTCGACCACCACGGCCGTGAGATGCAGCTCCGCATTCGGAATCTCGCGTCCAAGTTCGACGGCCATGCGAAAGGCTTCTTCGCCGCTTGGCCCGAAGTCCACACCCACTACGATTCGATAGCTGTCCGTCACGCTGATTCTCCCGGCTTGGTGCGCCAAAGGGCGCATGCACAATGGAGAACCACGTTGTGGCATTCGCGCGTGGGACTTCGCGCACAGCGCGCTATTTGCGCCTGAGCGACGCCAATGTTGCACGCATGTCTTCGGCCACATTCGTTTCGAATCGCAGCGTCTTGCCGTTGGGATGCGCAAAACCCAGCACGGCTGCGTGCAAAGCTTGCCGACCGAGCGACGCTGCAATCGAACGAAGAGGCTCACGCGAGGGCGTGCGTCCATAGACATCATCGGCGAGTAGGGGATGCCCCGCCTCCGAGAGATGCACGCGGATCTGATGCGTCCGGCCCGTCTCCAATCGGCACTCGATGAGGCATGCGCCCTCAAAGACTTCGAGACGCTTCACATGCGTCACGGCGCGCTTGCCGCGTGCACCTTTGCCGGTGAAGCGTTTTCGATCGACCGCATGTCGCCCATGCAGCGTGTCGTACGTGCACGTGAGCGGGACCAAGCCCTCCGCGATGGCGAGGTAAGCGCGCTCGATGGAGTGCGCAGCGAACTGCTCCATCAAGCTAGAGCGCGCGCGCTCCGAGCGGGCCACGACCATCACGCCGCTCGTGTAGCGATCGAGCCGATGGACGATGCCAGGGCGCCCATAGCGCTCGCGCTTCACCGCATCGCCCGTGTCCTCGCTCGCGTCTTCTTCGTCGCTCACCTCGCCTGCGGGCAGTGGCCCAAAGCGATGCAAGAGCGCGTTCACCAGCGTGCCGCTCGCATGACCTGCAGCCGGATGCACGACCATCCCCGCGGCCTTGTTCACGACGATCACATCGGCGTCCTCGTGAAGCACCTCAAGCGGAAGATCCTCTGGCAGCGCATCGGAGGGCGGTGGCTCGCCGGGCATCACGACGACGGTCGCGTTCAGGCGCAGCGTGCGTGCGGGATCGGTCACGGCGACGCCGTCGATCATTACGCGTCCATCACGAATCCATCGCTGTGCAGCCGAGCGCGAGACCTCTGCCCCAGCGATGCTTCCAAGGGCGCCAGGCACAAAACGAACGAGCGCCCGATCAAGGCGCTCACCCACGAAATTCGCTGCCACATGCAGCGTGACTGCGGTCACCACATCTTCGACGGAACGTGACCCTTCGAGCGAATCACGATGTCGATGATCGCGCGGTCGTAGAGGCCACGCGTGAAGAGGTCTGGCGCGACGCGGCTCTTGAAGAGCGCGCGGCCTTCTTCGAGGTCGGCCGAGAGCGCGGCGTAGAGGCCGTCTTCGCCGATGCCCTTGACGATCTTGTCTTCGTTGTAGAGCAAGAGGTCGCTTGCGATGGCGCGTGCGAGGCGACGGGCGGCTTCTTCGGTCTCGATGAGGGCCATGATTCTCCTGCTGCTTGCTGGTTTCCCTGGCGGGAAAGAGTCCCGGACGGTGGGCCTTGCACCACGTTGGTACCAGTCCGGCAATTACGGTGTCAATGAAGGTGCGTTTGGAATCACGCAGTCGCGGCTCTGTTAGGGCACCTTCGAGGTCACGATGCGAACATTGCTGCTCCTTCTTTGTCTCCTGATTGGCTGCGCGGCGAGGCTTGGCCATGCCCAGGCGCAAGCTGCGGAGCTCTCCGACGATGCGCGGGCAAGAGCGCTTTTTGACGCGGGACAAAGCGCCTACGACGCTGGGGAGTATCAGCTCGCGTTGGAGCTCTTCGAGCGCTCACGAACGCTCAGCGGACGTGCGGCATTGCTTTACAACATGGGCATGTGCGCCGATCGCCTGCGTGCTGATCAAGACGCCATTCGCTACTTCGAGCGCTACCTCGCGGCCGCCCCAGACGCGCCGAATCGTGAGGACGTTGAGCTTCGGCTCGAGGCCCTGCGCTCTGCCTCGGGCAGCACTGCCCTGATCGCGACCACGTTGGCGCCGTCCGACGCGGACGATGCGTTGGAGCTGCGTGAAGACGCGCCGGAGCCGCTGCCTCACGACAACACGCCGGGCGTGGTCCTCATCGCCACAGGCGGCGGCGTAGCCCTTGTTGGCATCGGATTGCTCATCGCCTCTGCCGTCGACACGGCCACGGTCGAGAATGCCGAGGGCGTCACTTTCGCCTCTGTTCGCGGGGCATATGAGCGCGTACCCGCTCTTTCCGGCGCAGGCTGGGCAGCGTTGGCGCTAGGCGTTGGGGGTGCTGCGATCGGCACCGTGCTTCTGCTCACCACACCCGCGCGCGAAAGGCTGGCGCTTCGAATTGGCCCCGGCTCCCTCCTTTTCGAAGGGACTTTCTGATGCGCCTCTTTGCACTCTTTGCAGTTGTGGTTCTCGTCGGGTGCACGCCGACGCTTCGTGACAACCAGTTCGCTTGCATGCGCGATGACGAGTGCCCCGCGGGCTTTGATTGTGTCGCGCAGCGTTGTTCGCGTGCAGGCGTCGACGCGAACGCTGCGCAGGATGCTGCCCTTCAGCCGGTGGATGTCGGGTTCGATGCGACCTCGGCTTGCAACCCGCTGGGTCGAGCCGAGTGCGCGGTAGCCCGGGTCTGCGAGCTTGCCGAGGATGGCGCGCGAACTTGCGGCGCAATGCGCGGCGCCATTGCCCTCGGTTCCACTTGCGCAGTCACCGCAAACTGTGTGGCGGGCGCTGTCTGCAGTGAGTCTGTTTGCCGACAGCTTTGCTTGCTTGGTGCGGGCACATGCCCCGCGCGCCAGGACTGCACGCCCTACGCCTCAAGCGGCTATGGGGTCTGCGTCGGCGCATAGTCACGCCGCACAAAGACCTCGGCATGCGGGTCGACAAGAGCGCGCGCCCAACGCGCATCGGCACGGACGGCGGCCAGCAGTCGCGGCTTCGCTTCTCGGTCGAGCACAAGCACCTGGTAGCGCGACGCAAGCCACCCGAGCGAGGTCGTGTCCCCTCCGCGTGCGAGTTGCATGATGGTCATCATGTCATCGCGAGGAATCACCTCGGCACGCGCGTCGTAGGCCACACGGCCGCGCAGTGCAGGCGCCTGAAGAAGGAGCCTGTCGGCCTGTGATTCGTCCGCGAACACAAGCCCCGCATCACCAGCGAGTCGTGCAACCTCCTCCGACGTAGAGACGGGATATCCCACCGCAATCGCGGCGTTGTGATGCACCACGAGGAGGCTTGTCGTGATGATGAACGCGAGCCCTGTGAGCCCAAGCCAAGCGCTCCCCGCACGACCCGAGAGCGATGTGTGAAACGCCTTCGGTGAGGCCTGCGCAAGGAGTGCAGGCGCGTGAAAGACAAGCGCGAGGGCAAAGATGCTTGTGTGACGCGCCCCCGTGAGCGCGAGCAACGCCGTGAGGGCAAGGGGCAGGGCTCGCTCGATGGCGATGCGTCCCGTTCTTGCGGCGAGCACCAGCGCAACGAGTGCGAGCGCCCAGACAAGCGGAGCCTCTGCTGGCGTGAGCGGGGCCCACTCCGTCATCGGCGCACTTGCTCCGACCGTGCGCATCGCGCGGTAGTAGCTCAGGGCCTCAAGACCATACGGCGTGATGCAGGGTGCGACGATCGCAGCTGCAATCAGCGCGAGACGAGGCCGCATCGGCGCACGCGAGAGCAGACCGTGCAGCGCCACCAGCCCACAGCCGAGCAACACGGAGCCATGCACATTCGCCCAGAGCGCGAGCAGGGCAGCGACCGTGAGCACACGACCCCAAGAGAGCTCGGCCCAGAAGAGGAGGGCGAGCGTGAGTGCGAAGAGCACTTCGGCGAAGGACTGCGCGCGAATGTTCGCGTGTGGCACGAGCAGGACCAGCGCTGCGAAAGCGATGAGCAGCGTGTGCAGGCCCGGGCTCTTTGCGTCGACGACAAGGGCACCGCGTCTTCCCATCCAGAGCGCGATGAAGAGCGCCAAGCCGCCGAGGAGCGCACGCACGATCACAAGCCCTGCAAAGCCCGTCACGCGCATCACCGACGTGAAAGCGAGCTGCGCGAGCCACTGCGGGTTCACCCAGAGCGCCCCGTGACCGAGCTCCGTCAGCGTGTTGGTGTGTGGCAGGCCAAAGCGCGCCATCTCCTGCCCTGCGGCGAGCACGTAGAACGTATCGCTCGAGACCCGCGCGGTGCGAAGGTGCGTAAGGGCGATGAGCGTAGCGAAGGCCAGGCCGAGCGCGGCGAATGCGCGTGTTTCGCTCTGGGCTCGCTGGGCTTCGGACACGCGGCGAGTCTGCCTCGTCTTCCGTGTGGCTCGCACAAAAGAAAAAGCCCGGATGTACCGGGCTCTCTCAAGTCAAATCAGTATGATGTCAATATTGTATCGATATTGACGAGATGCCTCAGCGCGCCTGATGGACGCTGAGCGTTCCGACGTAGAGGAAGCCGACCATGAAGAGGAGCACGAAGGGCACGCTCGCAAAGGCGCCGATGAAGATGCCCACGCCGATCGTCGTGATGAAGTAGAGGCCAAGGCCCACCTCGATCCAGGAGAAGATCTCCTTCGACGCGCGGTACTTCTTCTTCGTCCAGCTCTCCGACTTCTTCTCGGTCTGCTTGGTCTCTGCCATCACGCCGTGCTTGGGCGTGCGGATGAACTCGCTCTCGCCGCCGAAGAGCCCCTCAAGGACAGCTCGGGCGTTGTTGAGCGAGAGGCCGATGCCGAGCGCCATCATCAGCGGAAGACGCGTAATCGCCTCCCAGAGGTTGTCGTAGAGCGCGCGGTGCGTGGTGATGTAGAAGAGGACGATCGAGCCACTGGTGAGTGCGAAGAGCGGCACATCGAGAAGGAGCAACTCGGGGCGATTCATCTCCTGGCGCATGACCATGTTGGGCAGCTGAAGGAGCGCGAGCGCGAGGAGGAAGAGGTACGCGAAGTTGTCCGTGAGGTGGAAGATCACTTCGAGCTTCACCTTCCAGGGGATGTCTGCGCGGAGGATCGTCGGGATGAGCTTCTTGGCCGTCTGCGCCGAGCCCTTGGCCCAACGGAACTGCTGGCTCTTGAAGCTGTTCATCTCGCAGGGAAGCTCAGCAGGAGCGAGCGCATCGGGCACGTACACAAAGCGCCAACCCTTGAGCTGCGCGCGGAAGGACAAGTCCATGTCCTCCGTGAGCGTGTCGTGCTGCCAGCCGCCTGCGTCTGCGATCGTGGCCTTGCGCCAGATGCCCGCCGTGCCGTTGAAGTTGAAGAAGCGGCCCGAGCGATTGCGCGCGATGTGCTCCACGACGAAGTGGCCATCGAGCATCATCGACTGCACGCGCGTCAGCATCGAGTAGTCACGGTTGAGGTGGCCCCAGCGCGCCTGCACCATGCCGACCTTCGGGTCGGTGAAGTGGTGGATGAGGTCGAGGACGATCGAGCGCGTCGGCATGAAGTCGGCGTCGAAGACCATCAAGAACTCGCCCTTGGCGACGTGAAGGCCGTTCTCGAGTGCGCCGGCCTTGTAGCCAGTGCGATCGGTGCGGTGCACGTAGACGGCGTCGTAGCCGCGCTCGATGAGCTCTTCGACCTTGTTCTTCGCAATGGTCTGCGTCTCATCCGTGGAGTCATCGAGAACCTGGATCTCGAGCTTCTCTTTCGGATAGTCGATGCCCGCGATGCTCTCGATGAGGCGCTCGGCGACATACATCTCGTTGAACATCGGGAGCTGGATCGTGACGATCGGAAGCTCCTCGAACTTCGACATCAGCTTCGGTGCATGGCTGCGATGGCGCCAATACAAGTAGAGAAGCTGGGCACGGTGGAAGCCGTAGATCGCGAGGACGGAGAGGATCGCGAGGTAGAGGCCAATCACCGCGAACTGAAGGATTTCGTTGCCGGTCATGCGTGTCAGCTCCGAGGCGAAGCCCGATGCAGAAAGCACCAGGGATCACCAATGCGCCACGTATGACACAGCGATTGTCATCCAAATGTACTTCCTCGTTTTCATTCGTCTGGAGGCGTCGGTCGGTGCAACCATCGCGCTCATGACCTCGACGATGCGTTTGTTTTCCGGGCTTTTCGTCGCCGCCGCGCTGGCTGGCTGCCCCTCACCACCACCCTCCGGATGTGCTTCGAGCGCTGAATGTCCCGCCGGGAGCGCC
>JBILQT010000207.1:0-13636 GCA_044373065.1 Sandaracinaceae bacterium | reverse complement strand
GGCTCCGACGCTGGCTCGGTGGCGCAACGTTCATCGCGTTTTCGTCCTTCGCGAGCGCGCGCTTGGCGTCTCGTTCCGAAAGCCAACCAAGGGCCACGCAGAGTACGAAGAGAGAGGGATTGATCATGGAACCCTCACGACAACGGCAACGCGCTCTTGTTTCACTTCCGCCAACTCGCGAATGCAACTCGGAAGAGGGCGGAGAGCAGCGAGCAAGCACCGGCCGGCACAAGCAAGATGCCCAAGCTTGGGTCGCTCTCCGGGTGTGCGATGGCACCCAGCGCAAAGCCGAGTGGCATCAGCAGCCAGGCGAGCAAGAGCGCGCGACGTGGCCACATCACACCCGCATCCAGCTGCGCCGCGCCGTGCACACCAAACGCGATGAGGACAAGCGAGAGCATTGCGCCATGCGCGTGTGCGAGCGTGAGCAGAAGGCGCGTGAGCTCGTTGTCGAGATAGGCCGAGAGCTTCCATCCGTGCGCAGCCTCGAGCGCGAAGCCAAGCGTCGACCAGAGGGCCAAGCCCAACCATCCGTAGGCGGCAGCGTTGCGCGGTTCGCGCGGCTTTTCGTCGTCGGTCATTCGCCAATCTCAATCGCATGCGCCGAGGCCTGCGCGCGCGCTTCTGCATGCTCGCTTGGTGGTGCGACTTCGACATCGAGTTCGCTTGCGATCGCATCGACGAGGCTGCGCCGTTCTGCCGCAGGAAGCGTTGACTGAAAGCGGCTCAACGCGAGGCTTGGCTCAAGCGCACGAAGCGACGTCCACGCAATCGCGCGCACCGCGGGGTAGGGGTCATCGCGCATCGTCTCAAGCAGGAGTGCGCGTGGCTCATGCGCGCTTCGTCTCTCTGGCAACCCGAGTGCGTTGGCCATCACGGCGCGCTCGATCGGGTCGCCCGCGAAGAGGCTCTCGGTGTCGTTGAGATGACAGAGATTGCAGGCACTTGGCTGGCCCTCGTTCTGCGCAGTTGGAACTTCAATGCGATGGCTGATGTGCACGCTGCGCAGGCCGAACACGATGCGCGGCATGTGACAGTCGATGCACTGCACGTTGCTGTGATCGGCCTCCGAGATGCCGATGTGTTCAGCACGTGCCTCACCGCGAATCTCCTCGTGGCATTGGGTGCACATCACGTCGTCCGCGACGCTTGGTCTCAGTTGATTGCGTGGCGCGCCCTCATGCATGCCGTGGCAGCTCGTGCAGGTGAGTCCCTCGCAAGGAGACTGCAAGAGGCCTTGGTATTCGTAGGCCGTGAGGCGGGGTGTGCCGCTTGGCCAGAAGCGAGAAGCGAACGCCTGCGTGTCGCCGTGGAGCGGTGTGTCGCGGGTGATGGGCGTGCTGAACGCGCTCAAGTCATCGCCGGGCATGTATGAATCTCCTTCATGCATGAAGCGCTCGATCCGCGTGGTGATGCGCTGGCCGTGACAGCGACCACAGACCTCTGCAGAGCGATCGGGTGACAAGCGTGCGGGGTTGATGATGCTCTCATCGGCCGCGTGTTCACCGATCCCGCCGTGGTGCAGCGCGTAGCGTCGGAGTGGGTTCTCGTTCGCGCGAACGTGTGCGGCCCCTGGCCCATGACAGGCCTCGCAGGCCACACCGAGCTCGGCGACTTCGGTTTCAAAGTGCCCGGTTGCGTCTTGATGCGGGGCCGGACGCACGTTGTGGCAAAAGACGCAGTTGTCGTTCCATGAGGTCACGTGGCGCGCGAAGTCTGCGGTCGATACGTGCGCGCTCTCCAAGCCCTCCGGGTCGGCCGTGAGGAAGGCCTCGTTCATGTGGAACCAGCGCTGCTCCTCGACGTTCCAAGCGACGGGCAAGCGCACCCAACGGTCATCCTCGCGCGCGAGCAATTGCTGATGGCGGCCAGAGCCAACGAAGCGATCGACCACGACGCGGTCGAGGAGGACTCCGTCGCGCGTGAGGGTGACAACGAAGGGGCGCGCACCCGATCCGCTCGTCGTCATGCGCGCCGTGATCCCGCCGTACGTTAGCGTCTGATCGTCGAACAATGCCCGTGCATTCTCGGGCGTGGCTTCACGCGTCATCGAGCGATGGAAGGTCGCCTCAAAGGAGCGCGCATGCGACTCATGACAGCGCGTGCACTCTGCGGAGCCCACGTAGCCCTCGGTGTCGATGCGAACCGGGTCACGCTCGCAACCTACAAACGCGAAGAGCGCGCACGCGAAGGTCGCGAACGCGCTCTTCTCAAGCCACACGCTCAGCCCAGGTCGAGGAGCGTTTGCTCGACGCGATCGGCGTCAGGTGCACCCAGGCGGCGCAAGATTGCGCGCGCCTCACGCAGGCGTTCCTTCGCGCCCTCCGTGTCACCACGCTCGATGAAGTGACGCCCAAGCTCCGCGACAACGCGTGCAGCCTCGCGCTCGTTGCCCAGGCTTCGGTAGAGGTCGATCGCGGTGAGGTAGGCCTCCTCCGCCCGGCGATCAACGCTGCCCGTCTCATCAAAGAGTGTTCGTGCGCGACCGCGTGCGGCAGCTGCGTACGCTTGTGCGAGCACTTCCTTGCCAGCGAATGCGCGCGCCATCGTGAGGGCGCGGTCGAGAATTTCCGCTGCGTCGTCTTCGTCCAATGCGAGGGCAATGAGGCCGAGGTTGCGCTCGATCTCACACATCGACATGCGGTCTTCGATCATGGCCGCGAGCTTGCGGGCCTCAAGCAAGAAGGGCTTCGCCTCGTTGGGTCGACCGCGAAGGCCAAGCGACTCGCCGAGGTTGCTCAGCACCATCGCCTGATAGCGGCGGTCTGCCATCTGCTGCGCCTCTTGAAGCGCGGCATGCCACGCCTGTTCTGCAGCCTCGCGGTCTCCACGCTCAAAGAGCACTGCGCCCATCGCGTTGAGCGACTGCATCGTGCCGGAGCGGTCACCAATCGTCTCGCGAATCTTGAGCGCCTCACGGAAGGCTTCTTCCGCTGCGTCCAAGTTGCCACGCGAGTGCTGAATCATGCCGACGGTGGAGAGCGAGACGGCCTCGCCACGTGCGTCGCCATTCGAGCGCCGAATGTCGAGTGCCTCCTGCGCCGAAACATGCGCACGTTCGAGGTTGCCGCGAAGACGCTCAAGCTGCGCGAGGTCATCGAGCGAGCTCGCCACACCGCGAACATCATTCGCGTGTCGGAAGAGCACGAGTGAACGCGTGAGGAATGCCTCGGCGAGCTCGTTCTCACCGCGCATGCGGTGGATGCGTGCGATGCGATTGAGTGCAGCCCCGCCGCGCCCTCGTGCACCGACGCGCCAGCTCAAGCGGAGCATCCCCGCGAAAGCTTTCATCGCATCGTCGTAGCGACCCATCGTCGTCAGCAGCGAGCCAGAAACGTGAAGTGCTTCGACGCGCCGCGCGAGGTCGTCCGCAGGGATCAACTCAAGCGCACGCTCGATGAAGCGAAGCGCGCTCTGGGTGTGCATGCGGCCCTGCTCATCCTTGGCGGCTTGAAGGTATGCGCGACCTGCGCGACGTGCCTGGCCTGCCTTCTCCAAGTGCGGCGCCGTCATGGCCGCCACGCCCTCACGCGTGCGCTCCACCGTCGTCGTCAGCCAGTCGGCAATCTCCGAGTGGCGCTTGGCGCAGGTCTCCTCAGAGAGCTGCTTGTAGACGTACTCACGCGACTGGCTGTGCACGAAGCGGAACTCGCGCGCGTCGGCCAGCTCGGCGCTGGTGGAGAGCTCCACAAAGCCCTTCTCGACGAGCCGACTGAATGCATGCGCGAGCGCAATCTCGTCATCGTCATCGGGCCAGAGCGAGCCGGGATCGGCAAGGTCGCCCGGCTCATTTCGCTCGCTGCGCATCATCGCAAGAACGGCTCGATCCCAGACGACCTCACCGACGACCGCGGCCCGATCCAACGTGGCGCGCTCCAGGTCATCCAAGCGGCTCAGGCGCGCGCGGATCGCGTCTTCGATCGTGACCGGAAGCGCACCGGATTCGAGCTTGGCCAAGTCGGGCACGATGCCGAGCGGGCCGGCACGAAAGAGCCCTGCCTCCACAAGCGCGAACACCAACTCACGCAGCGCTGCCGGGTTACCGCGCGACCGATGCGTGAGGGCCGCGACGATGGGCTCTGGCGCCTCGGTCAGCGTGGGCAAGAGGATGTGCAGCATCGAGCCGACATCGGCCTCGGAGAGCGGCGCAATCGGGCCGAGCGCGGTGCCGCCCGGGGCAACAAGACGCGAGGCTCGATCACCCAGCGGCGCTGAGCCTGCGAGGACGAACGACACGCCTGCATCGACCTGCAAGAGCGCGGTGAGCACGTCCCACGCGTCCTCCTCGGCGAGGTGCATGTTGTCGAGAAGCACAAGCACGGGGCGCTGCTTCGCATCACCCTCAAAGAAGCGCTTCAGCGCGGCGATCGAGCGCGCACGAAGCTCATCGGGGCGATCCTCCAGGCCGGCCAAGAAAGGGCTGTCTGGAAAGGGAATGCCCGCAAGGTGGCCAACCAAATGCGAGGTCTCGCCTACGAGAATGGCATCAGTGGATTGAATCGTCTCGGCGACGATGGTTGCGATCAAGCCGCGCACCGCCGTCGGGCTTGAAGAGGGCGTGACACCAAAACGCTCAAGCAGGATGCGCGAGAAGGGCGCATTGGGCGCGTCGCCTGCGCGGCAAATTCCGTAGAGCACGCGGGCGTTTGGATACATGCGCGCCGCGAGTTCCGCCGCATGGAAGAGCAGGCGGGTGCGGCCTGAACCTGGGCCACCTTCGAGCGTGACAAGCGTTGGCTTGTTCTGTGTGAACGCCGTCTCGATCCCCGCTCGGATCGCGCTTGAGGCCTCGTCTTGGCCGACGGTCGGCGGCTCCACATCCTCCGGCGGAGGCGCGGGCTGCGAGGGCATCGCGTCGACATCCATCTCATCCGAGACGAGCTCGTCGTAGTCGAACTCCATCTCGCGATCGGGCGCAGGTTCCACAGTGCCTGCTGCCAGCAAGACACTGGAAACCATCGTGCGGTCGGGCGACGCCGGCCCTCCAAGCACCGAGCGGCCAGTCGTTCGCGGCGAGGCGCTCAGTGAGCTCCCGCAGGCTGCGCATGCCCGAAATGCACGCGGATTCTCAAAGCCACAATTCGCACAGGTTTGCGAGACGCCGATCATCTTCCCCAGGTAACCGATTGGGGCTCCAACCACAATAGAGCTGCGAGGGGCGTGCCCGTGTTGAACACGCGACGGTGCGGTGCGACGATAGGGTTTCGATTGGAGGTCGTATGTCCATGCATCGCGCGCTCTCTGGGTTGGCCTGCGTTCTTGCGTTTGCTGCTGCTTCGTTTGCAGCGACACCGTCCGCGTCCGCGTTGGATTGCGGTACGCGGCTCGTCGTTCGCGGAGACCGCTCTTCCTACGTTCGGTCCGTGTGCGGAGAGCCGCAGTCGGCAACGACGCGCACCGAGACACGCACCGTTGGCGGCTACAACCAGGTCCCAGGTGGTGTGATCGGCGGCTTCAACACGGTGACCGTGCAGATCGACACCTGGATCTACGACTTCGGCCCGAGTCGCTTCATGGAAGAGCTCATCTTCGAGAACGGCGTGCTGACCTCGTCTCGCCCCATCGGCCCGGGCACACCGCGCCGACCGCTCCACCGTCGCGCGAGTCGCAAGCAGAGCAAGCGCGCAGCCTCAGCGTGCAGGCCCGCGCACGAGTCGTGAGAGCGCCTCCGGGTTCGCGCAGCGAGCTTCCGCACGAAGCCGCGCACGCGCCTGCCTGACCTCCAACATGCCTTCATCGAGCGTCACGATCGGCGCCACGGTGGAGGCATCGTCGTTCTCGCTGCGACGCTGGTAGAAGAGGGCAGGGTCGTCGACAAAATCGAAGAGCTCCTCGCCTTGCTCAAGGAGCGCGCAGTTGCGCTGATCGAGGTAGGCGACGATGCGCGGGAAGGCCTCCACGCTCCACGCGTGGATGTCGTGCAAGAGGACGATTCCGCCGCGCTCACCCGCCTCGGCCTCACGTCGCTCCAGCACACGTCGAAAGGTCGTCAGCACGTCATCCGAGGAGCGCACTTGGAAGTCGCCCGTGCCCAGGTTCCAGAGCATCTGCGTGAAGCCCGTGCGCGCGAGATAGCCGTCGACGCGTGGGGATCGGCTCCCCCCTGGAGGCCGGACCCAAATCGGTCGCACGCCGGTGA
The DNA here is from genome assembly GCA_044373065.1 of Sandaracinaceae bacterium. Classification (GTDB taxonomy): domain Bacteria; phylum Myxococcota_A; class Polyangia; order Polyangiales; family Sandaracinaceae; genus JAFLCL01. The sequence continues at coordinate 7,497 of JBILQT010000207.1, read as the reverse complement.
TGCCCTCGATCAAGTCGGCGCTTTGGTCGACTTGCGTCGTCATGTCTGCAGTCGAGACGAGTGGCAGCTGGATGTGATCCATCGTGTGCGTGCCCACGTAGTGACCGCGGCGAACGATCTCGCGCACAAGCTCTGCGCTCTGTCGCTCATGCGGAAGCTCGCCCGCGAAACGTCGCGTGGTGAGGAAGAAGATCGCGCGGATGTCGGCCAGGTCGAGCTCGTCGAGGAGGCGCTCGGTGTAGCGAAGGTTCGGTCCGTCATCGAAGCTGAAGAGGATCAGTCGATTCGTGGAGGCGCCCGTCGTGATCACGCCATCGCCTGCAGCGACCGGCAGTGGTGGCGCAGGGGCTTCGACGACCTCGGGCTCGCTTGGCGTCTCGCGTTGCACCGCCGCGTGTGGGGTGGGCGGCGTGCTGACGACCGTGGCGGGCGCGATGCCCTCAAAGAGGCCCTCGGGTGCGGAGGCTCGAACGTTCTGGTTCGACGCATTCGCCGTCCCCTGCGTGAGTTCCGCGGTAGCCGCTCCCGACGCAAGCGCGACCAGCCCGACGATTCCTCGCAACCATGTTCGCCAACGCTTACGCATCCCGCGACCTTAAGAGGGCCCGCGTGTGCGATCCAAAAAGCGGCGTTCGTCGAAAATTGGACGGCGTGATCCGCTCTTCGCTATCGGGCTTGCATGAGCTCCTTTCGCACCGTCGGAATCCTCCTCGCGTTGGCCTCCCTCCCGCTCGTCGCGTTGAACACGGCGTGCAAGCCCGCAGCGCAGCCTGGCACGCATGTCGGCACCTTCGCGATCATGGGGACGCTCCAAGACAACGCATGCGGCGATGGCTTTCAGCCGGACTTGACGATCGCGTTCAACGCGGAGTTTCGGCGCACGGATTCGGTCGCGTATTGGAAGATGGGCGATAGGCCCGCGACGAGCGGCACCATCGATGCGAACGGCAACTTTCGCTTTCGCTCGCAGTCGCTGATTGAGGCATGGCCCCCGAACCCAGCGAACGACATCGTGGGATGCCGGTTCGTGCAGACCGAGACGATTTCAGGGCGCCTCGCGACGGTGAACCTCTCCGGGGTCGATGCGGGCGATTCAGGCACGTCGGATGCGGGGACTGGGGATGCGGGCCGCAACGACGCTGGACGAAGCGATGCCGGTCCTGCTGGCACGATGGAGCTGACGGCGACGAACACGATCGACATCGCGCCTTCGCCCGGCTCAGATTGCACCCCTGCGCTTGTGGTGGCTGGCGGCCCCTTCACCTCCTTGCCGTGTCGCGCAAGCTTTGTGCTCGACGGTCTCGCAACGCAGTGAGCCGCTTGCTCCAAGCGTGATTGCACGAAAGTTGCCGTCACCTGTGGCCGGGCTAGCCTCGCGCTCATGAAGTGCCCGTTCTGCGGCACTCTCGACAACAAGGTCATCGATTCGCGCCTCTCTCAAGGTGGCGAAGTGACGCGACGAAGGCGAGAGTGCGAAGGTTGCCAGCGTCGATACACGACCTACGAGCGGGTGGAGCAAGTGCTCCCGCTGGTCGTGAAAAAAGATGGGACGCGCGAGCCCTTCGACCGGATGAAGATTCTCGGCGGCCTGCTACGCGCCTGCGTCAAGCGTCCCGTCTCGGCAGAGTCGCTTGAGAAGCTCGTCGACGGGCTCGAGCGCGAGTTGGTCGATGGCGGCGAGAAGGAAGTCGCCTCCACGCAGGTCGGTGAGCGCGTCATGGATGCGCTGCGCGATCTCGATCACGTAGCCTACGTGCGATTCGCCAGCGTTTATAGGCAGTTCAAGGATACGAACGAGTTCCTCTCCGAGCTCTCGCAGCTGCTTGGCTCCTCGCGTCCGGCGGCACGTGCGAAGCGCGAACCGGAGCGCCCGGTCGATGAGCCAGCTACGGAAGCGGACTTGGACAGCGAGTCCCGCGCCCGCAAGGAAAGCCCGTAATGGTTCTGCCCGAGGACGTGAGGTTCATGCAGCAAGCGCTCTCCCTCGGCGCCCGCGGATACACCGCGCCCAACCCGCACGTTGGCGCCGTGGTGGTGCGCGATGGGGCCGTGGTCGGCGAGGGCTGGCATGAGCGCGCCGGGGGGCCACATGCAGAGGTCGGCGCGCTGCAGGCCGCTGGTGAGCTCGCACGGGGTGCAACGCTCTACTGCTCGCTTGAGCCCTGCTGTCATCACGGGCGAACGCCGCCGTGCACCGATGCGATCATCCAGCGCGGCATTCGTCGCGTGGTGATCGGTTGTGCTGATCCGAAAGTGCATGGCCCGCTGCGTGGCGTCGATGTGCTGCGCGCCGCGGGGATCGAAGTTGAGATCGGAATCGAAGACGATGCCGCGCGCGACCTGGTGATGGATTTCGCCTGCGTCGCGCACCGTCGTCGTCCTTTCGTGACGCTGAAGGCAGCCGTGACGTTGGATGGCCGCACGGCCTCGCGGACGGGTGACTCGAAGTGGATCACGAACGAGGCCTCGCGCGCAGAGGTGCATCGCATGCGATCCGTTGCGGGCGCTGTGATGGTCGGTGTGGGGACGGTGCTCAGGGATGATCCTCAGCTGACTGCACGCGGATCAGACGCGAGACGTCAGCCACTTCGTGTGGTGCTCGATACGCATCTGCGCACGCCTGTGACAGCCCAGCTCGTTCAGGGCGCGCGAGAGGTGTCGACCTTGATCATGCACGGGCCAGAGGCATCGCCGGAGTCGCGCAAAGCCCTTGTGGAACAAGGCGTTGAGCTGCTCGAAGTGGGGCTGGTTGGGACGCACGTTGATCTGGATCGCGCGCTCGCGAAGCTCACGGAGCGCGACATCCTCTCTGTCTTCGTCGAGGGTGGCGGCACGCTTCACGGAAGCCTTCTCGATCAAGGCCTTGCCGACGTCGCCGCCATCTTTGTCGCACCCGTGATCCTCGGTGATACCCAGGCACCAGGCCTTGCGTCGCGTGCGGCTGCGCCTGTGTCGATGGCCGATGCGCTCAAGCTCTCGCGTGTTCGCACGCGCACCTTCGGAGGCGATGTGCTTTTCGAGGGGGACTTTCAACGTCTCGTCTGGTGAGGAGCGCGCATGTTTACAGGCTTGGTCGAAGAGCTCGGTCGTCTCGTGGATGTGCAGCACAAGGGTGTGGATGCGGAGCTTCGCATTGCATGCGGCTATCGCGACTACGTGCTTGGTGAGTCCATCGCCGTGAACGGCGTGTGCTTGAGCGTGACGCGTTGGGCGGAGGGTTGGTTTACGGCCGATGCGAGCGCCGAGACGCTGGCGAAGACTTCGCTCGGTGCGGTGGAGCGCAATGGCCAGGTGCATCTTGAGCGCGCGCTTGCCTACGGATCACGTGTCGGTGGGCACCTCGTGACGGGCCATGTGGATGGCGTGGGCAAGGTCGTCTCGGTCGAGCCGCTTGGCCTTGCGAAGAAGGTCACGTTCGAAGCCCCGCCTGCGCTCGCGCCCTTTCTTGCGCCCAAAGGCTCGGTGTCGATCGACGGGACAAGCCTGACGATCAATGGCGCCTCGGGGCTTCGCTTTGACGTGGTGCTTGTGCCGATCACGCAGGGCAAGACGCTGCTTCATGAGAAGCGCGCGGGGCATCCGGTGAACCTTGAGGTCGATGTGCTCGCCAAGTACGTCGCGCGCCTTCTGGGTCGCCCGGGCATTGACGGAATGGCTGCGGAGAACCCGGCCAATCCTCACGACACGGCGAGTCCAAGCGGCGTGACGCTGGAACTCCTCAAGGCCCAGGGCTACGTATGAGTTGCCGCAAGCGGCGCCTGATTGAAGCGAGCGTCTGAGCCCTTAGAAGACGCCACATCGGCGCGACAACGACAGACCCAAGCGCAGCTGCGCAGAGGTGATGAAGCCATGCAAAAAGACGCAGTCGATCGAGCCACCAGCATCGAGAAAGTTCACCGCGCGCTCGAAGACATTCGCGCGGGCAAGATGGTCATCCTCACCGATGATGAGGACCGCGAGAACGAGGGCGACCTCGTGATGGCGGCCGAGTTGGTCACGGCGGACTCGGTGAATTTCATGGCGCGTTTTGCGCGCGGCCTCATCTGCTTGAGCCTCACCGAAGAGCGCGTGACGCAGCTTGATTTGCCGATGATGGTCGATGCGAATCGCACCTCGCGATCCACTGCATTCACCATCTCGATCGAGGCGCGCACGGGCGTGACGACGGGCATCTCCGCGGCGGACCGCGCGCACACGGTGAAGGTTGCCGTCGCGCCGAATGCGAAGGCCACGGACCTCGTCAGCCCTGGTCACATCTTCCCGCTTCGGGCGCGTCCAGGCGGCGTGCTTCAGCGCACCGGCCACACCGAAGGCTCAGTCGATCTCGCGCGTCTTGCAGGCCTCTCACCGGCCGGTCTCATCTGCGAGATCATGAATGATGACGGCACGATGGCGCGCATGCCCGACCTGGAGAAGTTCGGCGCAGAGCATGGCATCCGCATCTTGAGCATCGCGGATTTGATTCAGTATCGGCTTGAGCACGAGAAGCTTGTTGTTGAGCGCATGGGCGGCGACGTCGTGCTTCCGAGCGGCAAGACCTGGACGGTGCGCGTCTTCCAAAGCGGTGAGCGCGAGTACCTCGCGGGCGTCTTCGGCAAGGTGAACGAGGAGCCCACGCTTGTTCGCATGCACACGGGCAGCATCATCGGCGACGTGCTCGATGTGCGGACGCCGGGCCGCGTGGCGTTGCGTGATGCGATTGCGCGCATCGAGGCCGAGGGGAAGGGCGCGATTGTGTTCTTCCCGGGGCCGATGGATGTGGAGGCCGATCTCGGCCAGCGCCTTGGCCTGGATGTGAAGCCGAAGAATCAAGACACGGGCATCGTGCTGCGTGAGTACGGTATCGGTGCGCAGATCCTTCGTGCGCTTGGGCTTCGCAAGATTCGGCTGCTGACAAATCGGCCACGCCGCATCGCGGGTGTCGACGGCTACGGGCTTGAGGTTGTGGAACAAACCGTCCTCAACGATGGCGACACCGCGCAACGCGCGTAAAGTCGCGCGCCTTCCCGCAAGGGAGGCCAGCCAACGAAGATTCGACCAACGGAGAGAGCACGATGACGGCAAGCAAAGTGATCGAGGGCACGTTTGAGAAACCAGAAGGCGCGCGCTTCGCGATTGTTGTCGGACGCTTCAACCACTTCATCACCGACCGCCTGCTCGAAGGCGCACTGGACGGCCTCGCGCGTCATGGCGTGAGCGCCGAGCAAATCGTCATCGTCAAAGCGCCTGGCGCCTATGAGCTTCCGCTCGCGGTGCTTCGCCTGGCCAAGAGCGGCAAGGCCGATGCGATCATCACGCTGGGCGCGGTGATCCGCGGCTCCACGCCGCACTTTGATTACGTCGCTGGCGAGGTCGCCAAGGGCTGCGCGCAGGCGATGATGCAGACGGGCGTGCCCGTGATCTTTGGCGTGCTGACGACCGACACGATCGAGCAGGCCGTCGAGCGCGCGGGCACGAAGGCGGGCAACAAGGGCTTCGAAGCTGCGCTCAGTGCCATTGAGATGGTGCAGCTTGAGCGCGCAATGAAGACCGCTGGCTACTGACTTCGCCACACTTGTCGTGAGGCGAAGTCATTTTGTTCCCGGGAGGGATGAGGCATCCCTCCCCTCCATCGGAATCCGATGGAGCCTCCCCTCCAACCAGCAGCTCCGCTGCAGTTGGATTTGCGAATCCAACCGCGCTTTGCTGCGAGTGCGAACCTGACGAACTGAACGAAGTGAGAAGATCATGGGAGCGAGACGAAATGGCCGCGAGTCAGCCCTGCAGATGCTCTACCAAATGGAGGCATCGAACTGCTCTGCGGATGAGGCCATTCGCCTTTTCTGGCTGAGCTTTCCGCGTACGCCGAGCGAGGCGCAGGCCGGCGATGAAGACAACGTTGACCCGAGCGAGAAGGAGGGCGCGGACTTCGCGAATGCCATCGTGCGCGGCTTCGATGATGACCATGAGAAGGTCGATGAGCTCATCCGTGCGGTGAGCCAGCACTGGCGTCTGGAGCGCATGACGCGCGTTGATCGCAACGTGCTTCGTGTGGGCACCTGGGAGCTCTTGCGCTGTGACGACATTCCGCGCCGCGTCACGCTCAACGAGTCGATCGAGCTGGCCAAGCGCTATGGCACCGAGACGAGTGCCGCGTTCGTGAACGGTGTGCTCGACCGCATCGCCTCGGACCTTCGGAAAGACTGAGCGCGCGTGGACGTTCGCTTCGTCGCGCCCGACTTGCGCAAGCTCGACGGCCTCGATGTCGAAGTGTTCGTCTCGACGTTTCATCAAGATGAGAGGCCCCTGCGTGGCGCAGCGGGCCTTTTGGATTGGCGGCTCTGTGGTCGTCTCTCGCAGCTTGTGCGCGCGGGGAAGCTGCGAGGCGTGAGGGACGAGGTGGTGCTGGTGCCGACCATGGGGCGGATGGTCTTTGAGCGCATTCTGATGATCGGTGCGGGCCCGATTGCGTCGGTGGATGCGGCCTCTGCGCTCGCGAGTCTGCGCGCCGTGTTTGTGGCGCTCGATGCGATGAAGGTGCGTCGCGCCGCACTCGCGTTGCCTGGCCGTTTGACGGGAAAGCTCGACGCGGAGCCGATGATGGAGTTGCTCACGCAGTTCGTGTTGGAGCCGCATGAGCAGGACACGCTGACGATTGTGGAGCACAGCGACGAGCACCGCGGGATGCAGCGCGTGCTGGATGCGGCACGTCGTCGCGCGCGGGTTGCTGGGACGCCCTGAGCACGCGGAGCTGCTTCGCCGCTTTTTGGACGGCGCATCCCGACTCATGCGATCCGTCTCTCGAAATGGCTCAACGCTTTCGCCATTCGCGGCTTCGTCTCGCAACCTGGCTCACGGCCCTCGGGCTCATGGGGTGCGACGGAGACTTGCCTGAAGACCCGCCCGATGCCGAGGTGGATACGGCTGCTCCGGTGTCGAGTGCGCCCGTCGCGCCGCCGGTCACACCGCGTGTTGTGCAGCCCGCGCGCGTCGTCGTGCCGCCACCCGATCCGGAGGCGGAGGCGCGTGAACTTGCACGCGCGGCACAAGCGGAGTTCGACCGCACCTGGCCTCTTCACGGCGTCTGTTATCACCACCTCGCGCACGTCTACGCGCGCCCGGACAACCGCAGCACGATCATCGGCTACATGCGCCGCGGCGCGCAGTTTCGGGCCAAGGATGGCCTGCGCGGACGTGGCTGTGCGCGTGGCTGGAACGAGGTCGTCGGCGGAGGATTTGTCTGTCGCGGCGAGGGCTATCAACTCGGCACCACGGTGCAGACGTTTGAGCCTTCTCCCGTGCCGCCCGCGCTCGATTCGGCGCTGCCGTATGCGTATGCGTACGTCGGTCGAAGTGATGCGCCGCAGTACTGGCGCTTGCCGACGGAGGCCGAGGAGCAGGCGACGGGGCAGTTGATGTCGCGCCTGCGTGATGCGCGCGACGCGGCGCGTGCGAGTGCCGAAGGCGAGGCCGGAGAGCCTGACCCAGGCCTCGAAGCGCCACCCCAAGAGCAGAGCA
>JBILQT010000206.1:0-13675 GCA_044373065.1 Sandaracinaceae bacterium | reverse complement strand
GCAAGCTGCTCTTGTTGAAGTTCCCGACAGCGTCCGAGGCATGGCTTGCGCGTCTTGAGGACGCGGACCTCCCGACGCTTGAGAAGTGGAGCGAGCGCGTGCTCTGGGCGACTTCGATCGAAGACGTATTCGCGTAGGCTTGCGAGGTCGCAAGGAGGCTTGCGAGGTCGCAAGGAGGCTTGCGAGGTCGCAAGGGTGAACACGATTGACACCGCCCTCGGTTCTCCGCGACAACATGCGCAACCTGGAGGACGGCGATGGCGCAAGCGAAGAAGGTTCCTGCGAAGAAGGCACAGGCGACGAAGCCCGTGAAGGCTCGGCTGGAGGCGACGCAGAAGGCCGCAACCAAGACGCTTCATGCATCGCTTGAGCGCCTCCGCGCACTGCGTACCGAAGGCGCCGAGAGCTGGGATGCGCAGTGGGAGATGGTCGATGAGATCCTCTCCGCAGACCCGCCTCTTTGGCGCGCAACGTATGCGAGCGAGGCCGAGTTCATCCGCAAAGAGCTGCCGGGTGAAACCCCGCGCTCTGTGCATCGCAACATGCTCGTCGCCGTCACCTTCACGCCCGAGGATGAGAAGAAGCGCGGCATCTCGGTGCTCGAAGAAATCGCCCTCTACTTGATGGAGCGCGACGACCTGAAGCACCCGCCAAAGAACATCGATCTCAAGCGCGTCGCCGTGATGGTCCCGCTTCCAAGCGGCAAGGGAACGCAGCGCTTCAGCGGCGATGTCGTCGACGTCGATCAAGTGCGCGCGGCGCGCAGGGCGCTCAAGAAGGGCGCGACCAAGAAGCCCGTCTCGCCTGTCGAGAAAGCGATTCGCACTGCGACGCAAACCTCGAAGTCACTCAAGCAGATGAGCATCCGCGTGAGCGGCGATGTGGTCAGTCTCGCGAACGTGCCAGTCAGCGAATTGGCCTTGCTCGGCAAGGCGTTGGCGCGCGTGAAAGTCTCTGACTGAAGCACCTTCGCCTGTGAGTTCACCAGGCTGAACGAGTGTTTGTTGACGCGAATGCGTCAGTGCGTGGGCGCGGTGTCGACGATGGGTGAGTTGTGAGAGGAGCTGAGATGACGGGTTCCGATCCGAAGCAGTCGAGCGAAGCGCCCATCGCTGCGGAAGTCACCGCGCGCATCGAGCGCTCAGTCGTGCTGCTGCGTGGGCAGCGCGTCCTCTTGGATGAGACCCTGGCAGAGCTCTACGGGGTCCCTGTGAAGGCGCTCAATCAAGCGGTGAAGCGCAACATCGAGCGCTTTCCAGACGACTTCATGTTCCAACTCACCAGCGATGAGGGCGCCAACTTGAGGTCACAAACTGTGACCTCAAGAACTGCTGGGCACGGCGGACGTCGATCCGAGCCCTATGCATTCACCGAGCAGGGCGTCGCGATGCTCTCCAGCGTTCTGCGTAGCGAGCAGGCAGTGCGCGTGAACATCGAGATCATGCGCGCCTTCGTGCGCATGCGGCGCGTGATGCAGGAGCACGCCGAGCTCGCCAAGAAGCTCTCGCAGCTTGAGCGCAAGTACGACGGGCAGTTCCGGCTGGTGTTCGATGCGATCCGCGACCTGATGACGCCTCCGGTGAAACCGAAGGGGCGTATTGGATTCAAGGGCGGCGATGGGTGAGTCGCGGTGTGGGTGCGTGGTGATGGTGGTTGAGTTGATGGCGACCGGAAGGTCGAGGAGCTGCAGATGAGATTTGAAGAGTTCTTCCAACGGGCAACCGGCCGGCCGCCGTATAGCTTCCAGTCGACGTTCGCTGAGGCAGCGACGCTTCCCGACCTCCTGGAAGCGCCAACCGGAACGGGAAAGACCGCAACAGCCGTGCTTGGATGGCTGTGGCGCCGCACGCATGGCTCTCCAGCACAGCGTGCTGAGGCGGGGCGACGACTCGTGTTCTGCCTACCGATGAGAACGCTCGTTCAACAGACAGAGGAGAACGTTCTCAAGTGGCGCAGCGAGCTCGGCATGACCGAGAAGGAGCTGGGCGTGCACGTGATGCTGGGAGGTGCTGTCGATTCAAGTTGGGACGAGCATCCAGAGCGAAACGCGATCCTGATCGGCACGCAGGACCAGCTCCTCTCTCGTGCGCTTCTCCGCGGCTACGGCATGAGCCGCTTTCGTTGGCCAGTTCACTTCGCATGGCTCAACAGCGACTGCACATGGGTGCTCGATGAGGTGCAGTTGATGGGTGTTGGCGCGTCGACAGCAGCCCAGCTTCAAGCCTTTCGAGAGCGTCTAGGAACCATTGGGAGCTGCAAGACCGTGTGGATGACGGCGACGCTTGATGAGGGGCGGTTGCGGACAGTCGACATGCAGCGACCATTCACGCGGCAGAGTTTTGATGCCGGCGACAACGCGGGCCTCCTTGCGCGAGTGAACTCGAAGAAGCGTCTCCAGATGGCCCGCGCGAACGCCTCGGATGCGAAGGCCCTCGGCGCAGAAGTGGCCAAGCGGCACATCCCCGGAACGTTGACGCTGGTGGTCATCAACCGCGTGGCCCGTGCTCAAGAGCTCTTCCGCATTTTGGAGAAGACCAAGGGCATCGAGAATGTGGCGCTCATCCACTCACGCTTTCGTCCGTGCGATCGCGGCCCAGTCCAAGCGCAAGCGCTCTCGGGAAAGTTCCACGGTGTGATCGTTGCGACGCAGGCTATCGAAGCGGGCGTCGACATCTCGGCACGCACGCTCTTCACAGAGCTCGCTCCGTGGTCGTCACTCGTGCAGCGCTTCGGCCGCCTCAACCGCGCGGGAGAATGGAAGGGCGATGAAGCGGCGGCCTGGTGGATCGATCTCGATCTCACGAAGAAGGACATGCATCTCCCCTATGAGCCGCAGGTTCTCGAAGTGGCGCGGGAGAGGCTCTCTGCACTGGAGGATGTCGGGCCCACATCGCTGGCCTCGGTTGCGCGTGATTCCGAGCAGCCCGAGCTGCCCGTGCTGCGTCGCAAAGACTTGCTCGAACTCTTTGACACGGAGCCCGATCTGGCTGGCCATGACATCGATATCGGCCGCTACATCCGAGCAACGGATGAGCGTGATGTTCAGGTCGCGTGGCGGGTGCTTGGCGATGAGAGCCCGAGCGTCGATGCACCGGCACTTCGGGCGGAAGAACTTTGTCGCGTGCCCTTCTTCGAGTTGGAGAAGCTGCTTGAGAAAACGAAAGCCAAGGCGTGGCGCTTCGACAGTCTCCGTCGAGCTTGGGTTGAGGCCGAGCGGCTCTTCCCGGGGCTCGTTGTCGTCGTCGACGTGAAGGCAGGCGGCTACTCCGAGCGACTCGGATTCACGAAGGACAAGGACGACCAGCCGACGAGTCATTGTCCCGACGCGGGTGCACCCGAGGATGACGACAGCGCGGACTACCTCGCGCACGGGGCTGACGAGTACGTCTCGTTGAAGCTGCATGCATCCGACACCGCCGAGGAGATGGGTGCGCTGACGCAAGAGCTGGCTGAGCTGCTGAGCCAAGTGACGAGCGCAGAAGAACTCCAGATCGCTGCCCGATTTCACGACCTTGGAAAGGCTCACCACGTCTTTCAAGAGATGCTCACCAACCGGCTTCCCGCGGACGATACGCGCCGTTCGGGAGGGCCCTGGGCCAAGAGCGATGGTGCGGGAGGAGGCGTGAGTCCTCGTCGGTTTTTTCGACACGAACTGGTCAGCGCACTGGCCTGGCTGCGCGAAGGTCGATCCGACCTCGGCGCGTTCATCATCGCCGCCCATCACGGCAAGGTTCGTCTCTCACTGCGCGCTCGCCCTGGCGAGGAGGGGCCTGCGGGAAAGCGTTTCGTGCATGGCGTGTGGGATGGCGATTCGGTCCCGGCAGTGGATCTCGGCGAAGGCATCGGTGCCCCAGAACAAACACTCTCGCTCGCATGTATGGAGCTTGGTGGTGGTGGCGATGGCCCTTCGTGGGCCGACCGAATGCTGCGGCTGCTTGAGCAGTTCGGACCCTTTCAGCTCGCCTACTTGGAAGCGCTCATTCGAGTGGCTGATTGGCGTGCCAGCGCACGTCGTTCCACCAAGCTGAGGAAGGGGAATCGCCATGCATGACGTCGTATTGAAGGGGTGCCGTCCCGAGCCGCTTGCGAGCTACCTGAAGGCACTCGGCGTGCTGCGCTTGGTGGCGGAGCAGAAGGACAAGAACGCGCAGGGCTTCTGGCAGGGCGAGCACTTTGTGCTGCGCTCCATGCTCGATGAGGAAGCGCTGATGCGCTTCTTCCGCGAGGAGTGGAGCCCGACGCCCTTAGTTGCTCCGTGGAACGGGCGCAGCGGGTTCACGATGGATGAGGAGGACGAAGACCCCGATGTTGGTGAGCCGTCGACCTCCGGCGAGTCCCCGCTGAACTGGATTCGAGACTCGACCGATCCCCGGCTAGCGAGGTTTCGCTCTGTGGTTGAATCGATCCTCGCGTGGCCCGACCTACCGCCCACGGATCTCCGCGTTTCCGAGTTGCTCGCCGAGACGCGAGAGAGGTTGAAGGGACGTGAGTTCGCCGAGTCAACAAAGGGGAAGGAGTGGGCGAGCCTTGCGCACGCGCTCGCCCAGGCACCGAATCAAGAAGCATTCTCCGCTGACATGAAGGTTGAGGCGGGGGAACGCGAAGCCCTGAGCAAGCTCGAAAAGAAGAGCGCGAGTAAGTTGCTCACTCAGGTTCGAGGCTGGAAGCGGTCCAACGCAAAGCAGACCTACGTGGAGCGGTGCAGATCGACTTTGCCCGACGAAGTTGTGTCATGGCTCGACACAGTCTTGATTGCCGCATCGGGTGCCGACGGTCCCTCGTTCGCCGCACTCTTGGGAAGCGGAGCGAACGACGGAAGCCTAGATTTTGCAAAGAACTTCTTTGCTCGCTTGAAGGACGCGCTGGCGGCTCCTCAGGGGGTGCTCGTGGCTTTGTTCGATACTGCGGCGCGACAAGAATCCATTGGCACGACCGGATTTTTCTCGCCCGTCCAATCCGACAGTGATGCCAGGACCAACCCTTGGGATGTCGTCCTTTGCATGGAGGGGACGTTGCTGTTCTCCGGCGCCGCGACGCGGCGCTTCGAGTCGGGTGAGCGCGGAGGAGTGGCGTTTCCGTTCCAAGCGAGACCAGCCCTCACAACGAACTCTTCGGCGCGTGAAGGGGGGCGCGATGAGGTTTGGTTGCCACTTTGGCAGGCGCCTGCTTCTGCTCGCGAAGTGCGAAAACTCTTCGCGGAGGGGAGGGTTCGTGTCGGGGCTAGAAGCGCGGAAAATGCCGTCGACTTTGCGCGATCAGTGTCGAGCCTCGGTGTTGATCGAGGCCTGTCCGGATTCGTTCGGATCTCGATGATCGCGCGCAATGGGAAGAATCACTTCGCAACGGCACAGGGACATTGGCCAGTCCGCGCACTTGAACATGTTCGCCTACTCGACGAGTTGGACGAATGGATGTCTCGATTCCGACGATCGACCTCCGGCACGAAGGTCCCCGCCCGCGTTGGGCTGGTTGCGAGGGAGTTGGAAGAAGCGGTGTTGGCGGGCGTCGAGCGCGAGCGGTTCACCGGCGTGCTGATGGCGCTCGCCGGAGCGGAGGAGTCGCTAGGCCTTTCCTTGAGTTTCGCGAAGAAGTCGTCCTTACGGCCGCTGCCGACCCTCTCCTCCGGGTGGTGGGACGTTGTGCCCACGACCGCGGAAGCGCGTCTCGGTGTGTGCCTTGGGCGCCGACAGGAGATGCGTCGGCGCGTATCCCCGCTCGATCCCAAGAAACTATGGGATTGGGGCCGCTACGATGACGCGGGCTTCGTGTTTCGACAGCGTCCACTCGTTGAAAACCTCCACGCGCTCCTCCTCCGCGACGACATCGAGGCGCAACAGGGGCTGACTCGTGCGTTCGATGCGACGAACCCATGTCGTCTGGAAGACATCGTCGCGTTTATCGACGGTCAGGTGGATGACGAACTCGTGGAACGTTGGGCGCGGGCAGCGACGTTGCTCCCACCTGGCAGTGCGAGCGCGGGCCAGGATGTCACCCTTGGCGATGTGATCCTGCCACCCGCAGCGTTCTCCGTATTGGCGCTGGTTCAGCGTGGTGTGCTCATGGACGGCACCGTCGTGAAGCGCACGCAGACCATGCTCTCGCGCGCCTGCGCTGGGGACTCTGTCTCAGCGACCACGGCTGCACTGCAGCGCTTGAATGCGGTGGGGAGGGCCCTCCCGGTACGCGCGCTTCAGGAGAGCGTTGAACGTACGCGGCGCATTGCGGCCGCTCTTGCTTTTCCCCTGTCACGAGAACAGCGGTGGCGTCTTGAGAGCGCGGTGCTCCCCAAGGCGACTTCGCAATCAGATGAGGTTTCCATATGAGCTCTTTCAGTCTGCCCACATCGCCTCGCTTCCTGATCGCAGTCCCGCTGCGTCCACTGCAAGGTCAGCGCTTTCAGCCCACCGGATTTCCCGACGTTGGTGCCGGCGTGTTCAAGGGACCGGACAATCGCGAATATCTCGCTGTGGAGTCGCATCAGAGCGTCGCCAATCGGTTGGAGTCGGCGTGTTGGGATGAGGAACAGCTTGATCTGGTCAGTCCGCTGAAGGGACTCCCCTACGTAAGGGTAGTCGATGTGGGGGGACATTTTCTCACAGCGTCTCTGCTGGAGGCTCATCGCCTGAACTCCGCGTACATCGCGAATTCGGATCTGCAGCCGAGTCTCGTGGCAGAGATTGGACACAGCCCTCAGGCAGCGAGGGCAGCCCTTGTTCGAGCACTCCTTAAGTACGATCCAAACTCGTTGCTGCACGGCATCTTCTTCCCAAAGCTGGCCACAGCTGGATCCCCGCGGCTTGAGCGTGCCGTCTCGGGATTCATCGAGGGTGCGAATGTAAGTAGGGTGCAAACCGGCGGCGTGAAAAACGATGGAGTGAGAGCTTCAAAAAGCGAAGATGAGGGAAGGACTGCCGACGAGGGCTTCGGCAACATCCCATTCCATCGCACCGATTTCGTCGCAGAGACGCTGACCGCCTACTTCAACATCGACCTCGATCAGATTCGCGGCTACCGCCTTGGCGACGATGTGAACCAACTCCTTTTTGCGCTGGCCGTCTTCAAGGTACGGAAGTTTCTGGAGAGCGGTTTGCGCCTCCGAACCTTCTGCGATTTGGAGGCCGTGGGTGAGCCCGTGCTGCGTGGTGGCACGCTGCCATCACTCGCTGAGGCAGAGGCGGCCCTTCCAGGGCTCATCAAGGAGGTGGCGAGCACCGGAGTCTTCGCGAATCCGCCAGTCACCGTCGCGACGTTCTCGCACGAGAAACCCGCAAAGAAGGCGGCCGGAGCGAAGAAGTGATCGGGCTTGAGATTCGCTTTTTGAGCGGGCGTTTTCACGGGAACGCATGGCACCACGCGCACAATGAAGGCGTGACGGAGTGGCCGCCCTCACCGTGGCGCATCCTTCGTGCGCTGGTGGCTGCGGCGTATGACCTCGACGTGGTTTCGGAGGCCATGCCGCTCTTCGACAAGCTGCAGTCGCTGCCGCGGTACCGGCTTCCTGCCGCAAGGGAGGCGCATACGCGGCACTACATGCCGGACACCGACGCGGCCGATCACAAGAAGACGAAAGTGTTCGACACCTTCGTGGTGGTCGAGGGCGGGGCTTTCACGGGCTCTCCACAGCCAGTGACCGCGATGTGGAGCGCGCAGCTCACGGCGAGCGAACGTGTCTTGTTGGACCGAATCGCTGCACGGGTTGCCTACCTCGGACGGGCAGAATCATGGGCCGAGTTGCGAGTCGTCGATGTGCACGATGACCGCGCCGATTGCTGGCCTGACGACTACGCAGCAGCACCTTCTACGACATTGATGGCACTCGAACCTGCAAGCGATTTCGCCGCATGGGCCGAAGCCCAGCCAGTCGCGAAGAAGGGTCGCGATGTGCCGCGCTCGACCTGGGACGTGCTCAACTTCGAGGGGTCACGTTTTCGAGCGGAGGGATGGTCGAGGGTTCCGGGCTCACGCCTCGCTCGCTACGTGTTTGCGGAGCCACCCTTTCGAAGGTCGGTGGCAACCGCATTGAAGAAGCGCACGAACGCCCCGACGGTTGCGCGCTTCGCGATTCGCTCCGCTGTCCTTCCCCGCCTCACCGACGCACTGCTTGTCGGCGAGCAGGTTCGGAATGCGCTGGTGAAGCGGTCGGATGGCAAGGCGGTGTTCTCGGGACATGACGAGAGCGGGCAGCCCATTGCGGGCCATGTGCATGCGTTCGTTCTTCCGACCAGCGAGCTCAACCCAGGATTGATCGACCACATCACCGTGAAGGCGGATGCGGGGTTTGATCGGGAAGACATTCGCCTTCTGCAGCGGCTCACCGTCTACAGGCGCGGCGGGCATCACCTGGAGCTCGTTCTCACAGGGCTTGGTGCGCCGAGGGACTACGGCGGGACTCAGTCGCCCGCGGCGCCATGTCTGGCGTCGAGTTGTGTTTGGGAGAGCCACACGCCTTTCGTTCCAACTCGACATCCGAAGACGGTGCGCGGCGCTCGGCAGGATGACTTCATCTCGCAAGTGAAGCGGGCCTGCCTGCAGCTCACGGGTTGTGAGCCGAGCGAAGTCACCGAGATCGAAAGCCCTGAGTGGATTCAGTTCCGGCGCCGCAGAATCAGCGGAGGCGGGCACAAAGGTCCCGACCGCGCGCTGGGCTTCAGACTGCGCTTCGCTGAGCCGGTGCAAGGGCCTATCGCGCTTGGGTTCGGGGCTCACATGGGTCTCGGGATCTTCGTTCCGCGCGAAGACTAGGCTTGCGACGTCGCCAGCCCCCTTGCGACGTCGCCAGCCCCCTTGCGACGTCGCCAGCCCCCTTGCGACGTCACCAGCCTCCCTGCGACGTCGCCACTCACCTCGCGACGTCGCCACTCACCTTGCGACGTCGCAAGCCTTCACCGTTGCCGTCAAACGCATCCGAGGCGAGGCTACGCGCCATGACGAAGCCCACTGCAAAGCGACCGAGCGCGAGAAAGCCGACTGCAAAGAAGCCCGTGGAGTGGACGGCGGGTGTCGTGCGGATGCCCGCCCCCGTTAGGCATGAGGATGGCTCGATCGAGCTGGTGGATTGTCTGGTCTGGGTGAGCGACGAGGGCTTTGTGCTCGGGCACCGTGCTGAGAAACCTGACGAACTCTATGCGCACGTTGTCGAGAGCTTTCGCAAGGCCGAGGCCGAGCCAGCCGTCGGCGCGCCGCACAAGCCAGACGTGATTCGCGTCGCTTCTGTGGAGCTAGCCACTGCACTCGCAGGGTGCGGCGTCGACGTTGCCATCGGGATCAAGCCCGAGGTCGATGCGCTGCTCGCCGAGATGCGCGCGCACTTTGAGGAGAAACACTTGGCGCGCGCGCCGCTTTCGCACCTCTCGGGCCAGATCGATTCGTCCGCTGTCGCCGCATTCTTTCGCGCGTGCGCTGCGCTCTATCGGGCCAAGCCTTGGAAGGTCATTTCGAGCGACAGGGCCATTCTCTCGCTGACGATCGAAGCGCTCGAGATTCGCGATGCCGTGCTCAGCGTGGTGGGGCAGCTGGGTGAGAGCTTTGGCGTGCTCATGTTCGACTCGCGTGACGACTTCGATACGTTCTCCTTCGCTGCGAAGGACGGTGTGGACGAACTCGACGATGACGAACTCGATGCACGCAACGTGGAGATGCCCCCCATCTTCTCGATCAACTTCGAGCGCGGTGCAGATATGGATTCCGAGCTGCGCAAAGAGATCACGACGCATCGTTGGGAGGTTGCGAACGCCAATGCGTATCCGCACCTCGTGTTGATGGAAGCGGGCATGGTCCAACGTTGGCGAACGCCGACGGATCTCGCGCTTGCGGAGGCCATCGCGGAGGCGCTCTCGAAGCTCGTTCACGAGAAGAAGGCGGTGAAGAAAGCAATCGATGAGGGCGAGCGGATGGTGCGCTCGTACTCGGTCGTCACGCATCAAGGCGCCATGGAGGTGAAGCTCGCATTGCCCTTCGATGAGCCCCAACTGCACACCGGTCTGCTCGCCGACCTTGAGGCGTTGGAGTGCACCTATGTGTTGGGGGACGACAGTGAATTCGGCGACCTCTGTGATGCACTGCTCACCGAGTTTGATGACGCCCCCGAAGCAGTTGGCGTTCAAGACAGGCAGGCGAGCGCCCACGTCATGGGGTTTGCGTCGAGCTACTTCGAGTCATCGGTTGCATCGCTCTCTGCGGAGCAACTGGACGAGATCGTCTTTGAGATCATCCCGCGCAAGGTTGCCGTGCGTGCATCGGACGCACCCGAGATGATCGCAGAGCTGCGCGCGTTCTATGCCTTCCTCAAGCGCGCGTACGCATTGAAGCAGGCGGATGCATGCCTGCGTGTTTTGGGTGGGGACGCTGCGGAGCGGCTTGCCGCTAAGCTTGGCGATGCGAGCAGTTTTGGGATGGCCAAAACCATCGTCGACCTCGGCGCACGCGCGGGCTTCGACATGTCTTCCGAGGACGGCGTGCACGCGTGGATGGCGCAGCTTCAGAAGACAGGCATGAAGCCTTCGCTCGCCTCACCGAGCGCATCGAAGAAGCGCGCGAGCCCGGCGAAGGCGAAGCAGCGCAAGGAGGCGCGGAAGGCACGCAAGAAGAACCGCTAGCCTTGCGACGTCGCCAGCCTCCTTGCGACGTCGCCAGCCACCTTGCGACGTCGCCACTCACCTTGTGACGTCGCCAGCCCTCCGCTCAGCCGTTGGCCGCAGCAAACGCCCGCATGAAGTCTGCAAGCGCCTGCACCGCTGGCATGCGTACCGCCGTGTAGATCGAGGCGCGCAATCCGCCGACCGAGCGATGCCCCTTGAGGCCCACCAGGCCGGCCGCTTTCGTCTCGCTCAAGAACTTCTTCTCGAGCTCCTCGCTTGGCAGCTGAAAGACAACGTTCATCGTCGAGCGGCTCTTGGTCTCGACAGGGGCGCGGTAGAAATTCGGCATCTCGTCGCAGAGCCCGTAGAGCAGCGCAGCCTTCGCTTTGCACTCGGCTTCGATGACCTCAAGGCCGCCCCAATCGAGCAACGCGCGCACGGTGTTGCGCAGCATGTAGATGGCGAAGGTCGGCGGTGTGTTGAGGAGCGACTCGCTCTCGGCGTAGGCCTTGTAGCGGAAGATCTGCGGGATGTCGGTGCGGCCGCCCTGGACCAAATCTTTGCGCGCGACGACGATGGTCACGCCTGCCGGTCCGACGTTCTTCTGCGCGCCTGCGTAGGCCACGGCGACCTTGCTCCAGTCGACTTTGCGCGAGCCAAAATCGCTCGTCATGTCGGCGATGAGCGGCACGCTGCCGGTATCCGGATAGCTCGCCCACTGCGAGCCAAAGAGCGTGTTGTTGCTCGTGATGTGCACGTAGCTCGCGTTCGCCTCGAACGACATCTCGCTCGCCTCGGCCACGCGCGTGAACTTCTTCTCCTTCTCGGTCGAGACCACAACGCGCGTGCTTGCGCCGTAGGGCTTGCTGACGAGTGTGGCCTCCTCGTAGGCCTGCTTGGCCCAGGTGCCGGTGACGACGTAATCCGCACTCTTTCCCGGCTGAAGAAGGTTCAGCGGGACAAACGCGAACTGCATGCGCGCGCCGCCCTGCATGAAGATCACATCGTGCGTGTCGGGGATGGAGAGGTACTCACGCAAGAAGCTGATCGCCTCGCGGTGCACCTTCTCGTAGGAGGGCTCTCGATGGCTGTGCTCAAGGAGCGACATGCCTGTCCCCTCGAACTCCACGAACTCGCGTTGACCGCGCTCGAGGGCTTCGAGAGGGAGTGCAGCAGGACCAGCATTGAAGTTCGCGACGCGTTTCATACCCACGGTTTTATGCCCGCGGGTTGCATCGCCACAAGAGCCAGTTCGGGCATCGGTGCGCGTCCGCAGCGCGAAAGCGCGTGCTTGGCGCGTTGTCTCGTGGGGCTGTTACCGTTGGGCTCCATGCGCAAGACACCCGACGCCCTCACCGAG
Organism: Sandaracinaceae bacterium; assembly: GCA_044373065.1. Taxonomy (GTDB): domain Bacteria; phylum Myxococcota_A; class Polyangia; order Polyangiales; family Sandaracinaceae; genus JAFLCL01. Next base: position 1,738 of record JBILQT010000206.1, on the reverse strand, counting down.
GCGGCCCTGGCCGCAGATCGGATGTCGTCGTGAGTGCAGAGCCCGCGACCTCGCTCATCGGCCTAACGCTCGGCGGTCGTTTTCTCATCCGCTATCCCATTGCCTCGGGAGGGATGGGCGCGGTCTACGAGGCGGAAGACACGCTGCTTGGTCGTGCTGTCGCACTGAAGGTCGTTCGCGCAGATCTGCTTCCAGACCCGCGCACCAAGGAGCGCTTTCGTCGCGAGGCGTTGGCCACAGCGGCCGTGACGCATCCCGCGCTTGTCACGCTCTTCGATCTCTCGCTCGACACGACCCCGCCCTTTCTCGTGATGGAGCTCATCGATGGCACGACGGTCGATGAACTCCTCGCGCGCGAAGGGCGTGTCGCGTGGCCGCGTGCAGTGCGCTGGACGCTCGATGTGCTCGATGCCCTCGATGTGCTGCATCGCGCGGGCGTCATCCATCGCGACATCAAGCCGAACAATCTGATGGTCGTAGGGCAGGGCGAATCCGAGCGATGTCGCGTGATCGACCTCGGTGTCGCGCGATTGCTCGGGCCGGCACATGCGGAGCTGACCGCGACCGGCGTTGCGGTGGGGACGCCTGCGTTCATGGCACCGGAGCAGCTCGCGGGAGAGAGCGTTGGCCCCGCTGCCGATCTCTGGTCGCTCGGCGTTGTGCTCTTCAAAGCGCTCACGGGATTTCACCCCTCTGCGACAGCGCTTCCGCAGACAGGCGCATCGCCCGCCGAGTCGCTCTCTCAGCTCAGTCCCGAGCTGCCCACACCGCTTGTGGAGATCGTCGCAGGCCTCCTTCAGCGCGACCCCGCGCGTCGTCCGCAAGCTGCGCGCGGCGTGATGAATCCACTGCGCACTCTGCTTCGCCTGCCAGGGGTCGAGCCTCACCTTGCGCAGGGTGTGGGCGTCGGGCTCGAGTCCACGCCGGGTGCTTCCAATGCAAGCGTTCCTCTCGCCACGCGCGCGCTCCCGACAGGGCTCAACGCGACACCAAACCGAACGCGCATTCTTCTCGCGCTGCTTGCCGCGGCCTTGGTCGGCAGCCTTGGCTTCGCGGCCTGGGTCACCATGTCGAGCGAGGCAAATGTGGAACGGGCGGCGCCTCCTACGTCGGCTCCAGAGGCACCGCGCATCACGCCACAAAGCGCAGAGGCACCTTCGATCGCAGTCGGGGTCGACCCGCCGCCCAGCCTGCCCGCAGACCCGACGCGAACGGCACATCGGCCATCCGTGCGCGAGAGGTCAGCGCACGCGCCACCGCCCGAACCAATGCTCGCACCGCTCCCTTCCTCACCAGGCCATCGCCCCGGCTCGAGGCTGACCGTGACGCTCCTCGGCGCGTTCAGCGATGTCGATACCGCAGCGCTTGGAGAGACGATGCAGCGTGCTGTCGAGCGCTGTGTGGATGCGAGTCGGCACTACGCAGGCGAGGTCGTGCTGAGCATGTACGTGACGCTCACGCAGGAGGGTTCTCCCAGCGCGTTCCACCCCATGGCCAGCACTGCAAGTGCGCGCGAACTCTCCTGTGTCGAAGCCCTCATTCGACGCACGCGGTGGCCCGCTGCATCACGCGCAAGGACGACCACGATCCGCATCCTCACGCTTCGCTAGACTAGGGCAGTTTGCAGCTCAACTGATTCGCTCTTTCGGCACGCAAGATTTTGGTTTCAGCGCGAGCGCGCCCGGAAGGAGCGACTGAGGCGTGGCAGAGCCACGTCGCAGGGAGCGACTGAGGACGT
>JBILQT010000205.1:0-13686 GCA_044373065.1 Sandaracinaceae bacterium | reverse complement strand
TGCACCAACTCCCTGCAAAGTCGATCGCGACGATGCTTGTTCTCGCGCGTCGCTGCGCGACGAGGATGTTGCGCGCATGCCTGTCCTCGTTGCCCAACAAGGCATCAAGCGCGAACAACGCGCCGAGTGCATCGGCCTCTGTGGCCGCATGCGAGGCGGCGAAGTGCTGCGCGTTTGCGGCGTACGAACCGAGCCACCAAAGGCCATCCTCGTCCGAGGCCACGCGCACATCGTCGACGACGGTCACGGAGAGTTCTTGCGCGAGCAGCCACGCGCACGACTCGGCAACGATGTCACCCCCGCTGCTTCGCTTCGCAACCCATTGGCGTCCGTCATCGCCGACCGCGAAGCGGACTTCGCCCGCGCATTGGACGGGGAGGATGTCGCCGATGCGGAGGGTGGCGATGGGGACGGTTCGAATCATGAGCTTCGTGCGTACGATATCGGAACGGATGGAGCGCCAGTCACAGTCCCGGTTGCGGTTACAGACTCCGTCGCGGTCACAGACCCCACTACTCAGTCGGGGGCACCCCATTCAGCACCGGCATCCCGCCCGCGACCATGATCACGCCCAACTCGCGCAGCTGCCGCAGCGCATCGAGCACCACGGCCTCCTTCTCCACGCCCGTTCGCAGCAGCACAGGCACGCGCACGGCTACGTCTTCGTCGACGACATACGCGCGCGGCGGGTTCATCGCGGCCCACTGCTGTAGCGCCTTGCGCATCGCGACCGCGCAGCCCCACTGGTCCGCGTTGAAGCGAAGAGCGCGAACTTCTGCGCGCCCTGTCGCGTCATCAAGAAGCTATCGACACTGAGCGCATTGACAGCTCGTCAGTCCCTCCGGAGACTCGGCGCCCTGGGAGATCCTGATGAGCGACGGCAGCGCGATTGAGTGGACAGACGCAACGTGGAACCCGGTGCGCGGCTGCGTGAAGGTGAGCCCGGGGTGCAAGCATTGCTATGCGGAGACGTTCGCGGAGCGTTGGCGTGGCCTCCCCAATCATCCCTACGGCCAAGGCTTCGATCTGCGGCTCGTCCCCGAGAAGCTCGGTGAGCCTCTGGGCTGGCGCAGGCCGCGACGCATTTTCGTCAACTCGATGAGTGACCTCTTCCAGGATGGCGTCCCGGCCCCCTTCGTCGAGCGGGTGTTCGAGACGATGGCGGCGGCCGATTGGCACACCTACCAAGTGCTCACCAAGCGGGCAGAGCGAATGCGAGAGCTGGTGCGCGGGCTGCCGAAGCGGTTGGTCGAGCACGCGCACGTTTGGCTTGGAGTCAGCGTTGAGGATCGAAAGTACGGCGTGCCGCGCATCGACGTGCTGCGCGAAGTCCCCGCCGCGCTCCGCTTCCTCTCGATCGAACCGTTGCTCGAAGACGTCGGCTCACTGAACCTCGCGGGGATCCACTGGGTCATCGTCGGCGGCGAGAGCGGACCAAAGGCGAGGCCGATGAAGCCCGAGTGGGTGATCTCGGTGCGCGATCAATGTCGCGCGCAGAACGTTCCCTTCTTCTTCAAGCAGTGGGGAGGCGTGCAGAAGAGCAAGCACGGCAGAGAGCTTGATGGGCGCACCTGGGATGAGTTTCCAGCGCGGCGCGAGAGTTCGGCGCCGAGACCGAGAGGTCGCTCGCGGCTGTCGATGCTCCCAGCCGCGGAAGAGTAGAGACTGAGGAGGATGAGATGGGGATCGATCCAAAGGACTATCAGGGCCGCGAGCAGGCCTTCGTCAAACACACGGTGCTCGATGACTACGTGCAGATGCTCGCGCTGAAGGTTGGGCAGTTCCAGCCAGGCACGACGCTGAACTACGTCGATGGATTCTCCGGCCCGTACGACCACGGCGTCGCGCTCTCAAGCGAGAAGCCGACGTCGCCTTACGTCGCGCTGACCACACTGAAGGGTGTCCGAGACCAACTGCGTGAAAGAGGCATTGAGCTGAACGTGCGCGGCCTCTTCGTCGAAGCAAAACACGACTCGTTCCTTCGTCTTGAGCAGCTATGCGGCGCGTGGCCAGACGTTGAGACGGTCTGCGTACACGGCCAGTTCGAAGATCAGATCGAACGCGCGGTGACCTTCGCCAAGCACGGTCCAAGGCCATTCGCGTTCGCATTCATCGACCCCACAGGATGGACCGGATTCGGCATGCGCAAGATCGCACCGCTTCTCCGTGCTCAACCGAGCGAAGTCCTCGTGAACTTCATGCTCAAGGACATCCTGCGCTTCATTGACGACGAGAGAGCGGAGGTCCGCGCCACGTTCGAGGATCTCTTCGGACAAGGCGCCGATACCTACCGAGTACATTGGCGCGGCCTGTCGGGTCTTGACCGTGAGGACGCCATCGTCAGCGCCTATTGCTCGCAGCTGAAAGCGACGGGTCAGTACACGCACTGCGTGAGCACGGTAGTGATCAACCCGCGGGTCGATCGCACGCACTACCATCTGGTCTTCGCGACCCGCAGCCTCAAAGGCCTCACGACGTTCCGCGAGATCGAACGCCACGCGACGAAGCTGCAGAAGCAGACGCGCGCCGAGGCCAAGCAACAGAAGCGCGAGCAAAAGACGCTTCAGCTTGAGCTTCTCGCGCCAGCCGAGACCGAGAACCGGTACGTCGAGAGCCTCGCGATTCGATACAGAACGCGGAGCCAAGCGGCCCTGCTAGAAGCGTTGAAGCACGGCCAGCTCCCGTACGACGAGGCCGTGGCAATCGCCCTCGGGCTACCGCTGTGTGACGAGGCCGAGCTCAAGACTTGGATTGCGGCTTGGGCGAAGGAGGGCCGTCTCGAGCTTGTCGGGCTCGCACCCAAGGAGCGGGTGCCGAAGGTTGGCCTGGGTCATGTGTTGCGGTGGCTTCCGCGGTCATAGGCGCCGGCACGACACAACTCGACACGTGCGACAGCGCTCATCGCCCGACCACCTGCGCAGCCGTATGCGCCGCCATTTGATCGAGAACTAGGAGACCCGTCTCAGCCTCGAACGCTCTGAGCATCGCCGGAGTGGGCCGATAGAATCGTTCGGGCATGTCGAGCGCGATGCCTCGTGCACGTGCTTCATGAGGATCGAACACGGCCGATGCCGAAGCCATCCTCTTCGCGACGAGCGAGTCTCTGGCGCTTTCGAAGTTCGGAGAGAACTCGTTGAGCAACATCTCGACCTCACCCTGATGCTCAACGAACGGAGCATCGATCCGCGGGTGCTTTCGAAAGAGCGAGGGCTCGACGTAGAGGATGCGGAGTTCCTTCGTGAGAGCGCTCCGCGACACTGACGACACAGACCCATACGCGGCGGACACATAGGCCTTGGTTGCCGAACCGAAAAGCGGGTGTGCAACGACGTACATGAACCGCAGCGCATGCTCTGCCCCAGGCGTCCGACAGAGCTGCTTCTCTGCGTCTTTGAACTTCTCGTCGATGGAGTTGTTCGCTCGCATCGCGACCGTCTCTTCCGCGTGTCCATGCGTTCGCATCGACTCGCGCCAGGCATCGGATTCGTCGCGTGCCTTCACCTCAACGATGTAGTCGAGCGTGTCCCCGATCACGCGAAGGTCGGCGCGCTTCTCCCGCGTTTCGGGAATCTTCTCGACGCGCATGCCGAACTCTTCGAAGAGGGCAATGGCATCGGCTTCGGTTGGGTGTTCCGGCATCGAGTAAGTCTGCGGGAACGATGTCGCGCCTACGAGAGCGCTGTCATCGTCTCCCGACCGCCACTCCGTCCACGGTCGATCAGCGCGTCGGCCGACCCGACTGCAACAGGGCCTGGTATTCAGCCTCTACGCTCAGTTTGGTGACCAACAGATCCACCCACGCGGTGGTGTAGCCGAAGTCTTGGTGACGCACGTCGGGCACGCAGTACTTCGGGTTGCACGCCGACGGGTCGAACCCCGACTTCCGCACGCCGTAGTGCTTCCACGCCAACTTATGCTCGTGGTGACGGAAGGGGCGCCCGATCCGCGCCGCCACTTCCCTCACGACGCTCTTCGGCGACAACAGCGCGGCGTTCGCGACCGGCACCTGCTTCTCGCGAACCATGGCCACCAGCTTCTGGAGCTGCGCCATCTCCTCGGGCCGGGCCGGGTCGTACTTGATGAACTCGAACGCCAGGTCCGAGGAGGACTCGTGGTTGCCGGTCTTCGGGATCATGAAGACCCGAAACGAGAACTTCGGGTCGTCGTGAAGCGACCCTGGCAGGTCCTTGCGATAGGCGTCGATGAAGTGCCGGACATCGTCGAAGTGTCGCGCCTGGAGCTTGCGTAGCGCTTCGACCTGTCCCGCTGTACGAATCGACGAGGTCTGCAACGGCACCGCGAGTGATTCGCGGATCGCGAAGTAGCTGCCGAACTCGGAGACGAGCAGGTCGTCGAAGTTCAGCAGCAGGGCCTGACACTCCCCCGCGACGAGGGGGTCGATTGCGGGGACGTACCGGTGCTCGACTCGATTGCGGAATCGGATGAAGAACTCGAGGTTGCGTCGGGTCGCGTGGTCGGCGGCTCCCCAGAACTCGGTCATGCACGCCCTCAGCTCCCAAGCCTTCTGGTCGCCATCGACGGTCTTCGGTGTGACTCCGTCCGGCTCCATGTAGAAGTAGGACTTCTTCTGTTTCTCGAAGATGGCGTGTAAGAGCGAGGTCCACGCGATGATCATCAGCACCGAGAAGCCCTCGGTGCGGAAGACGGTCGCCGGAGAGTTGTAGATGTGAAGCGCCAGGAAGGCGGACTCTCGCGCCTTGCGTACCAGTGCCTCGACATTTGTAGGGAGCGGGGGGCGCTTGGGCTCCGAGCTGATCTCGTCCTTCTGCGACATCATGCGGACGTACTCGTCCTCGGAGTACTTGCTGACCGCGCGGACGCGGTACGCGCCGCCGTCCTTCTCGACGATGCCCACCCACTTCTTCTTCGGGTAGGTCCTTGCAGTGCTCACCCTCCAGTCGGTCGCCGTGACGAGGTCGTCGATTGTGAAGGTGGTCTCGTTCTTCTCGTGCATGAGCAGGAAGCCGTACGACCGACGTACCTTTGCATCCTTGGTGTTGGACGGTGCCATCGCTAAGCCACCAACTCCTGCACCACCGCCTCCACAAGCTTCGCCGCGCGGTCCTCAGCACGCGTGAGGCGCGCTTCGAGTTCGTCGCAGACCTTCATGAGTTGCTCGACCTTGGCGACGATGCGGCGTTGCTCGCCGATTGGCGGAAGCGGCACAGGGAAAGCGCGCAGTTGAGTCATGTTGATGGACGCCAGGTTTGTCGTCTGTTTGGCAGCGTCCTCAAAGTATCGGCGACCGGTGGGCGAATTCCCGAACTGGCTGATCCACGAGGAGCCAATCGCCTTGCTCACCATGCGGGCTCGAAAGACATGGTTCTGATGAATGCAAGCCTCTACCTCGCCCTGCCAAACGCACGAACGTCCTAGTTTGTCCCAGTCACCGCCTTCGGTGAACAGGACATCTCCTGCGACCAACTTGTACTTCTCCAGTTCGTCGACAGAAATCTCGATCTCCTTCATTACGGTAAGATCGAGGTGACCACGCTGGACGTTTGCGACGCGCAAATACGGATACGCACGCACCGCTTTCCCCCGCAGGTCGCGGCCCTTCGTTACGCCGCCAACAATCTCGGCCAGATTCCCCAGCCGCGCCCAGAGCCAGCGTTCGGGGGACGCTGGTCGCTCGTGCTCAGCCGGATCCACAAGCTCTGTCTTGCGCTGCCGCCCACTCCAGTCGCGGTCAATCTCGGCTCGGAGCGGTGCTGCGGAACCATCGCCTGGCATTGGGGCTACCAGACGCCCCGAGAACGCGAGGTCCAGCACCGCCCCCCGCAACTCCCCAACCTTCTCCGCCCGATCAATCAACACATCAAAGTTCTCCACCACGCGCTTCCACGCCGCATCGAACTCCTCGGGCCCTTCGGCCGTGGTGAGCGCTTGCAGCGCAGACTTGGTGAGTCGATTGCTGATGTCGCGCTTCTTGGCCTGACGCGCTTCGAGTTCATCGCAGAGCCCCATGAGCTGATCGACCTTGGCGACGATGCGTTTCTGCTCGGCGAGGGGCGGAAGTGCGATGACGATGTTTGTGAGCACTCGAAGGTTAAGGTTGTTCATCGTCGACCCAACCGACTCGGCTTCAAGACGTCTGCGCACGCTCGGGGAGCGAACCCAGAGCGCCAAGAAGTCGGAGTCGATCGACGGGCTCGGGCGAAGGAACAGGCTCCCGGTACCACACAGCCAACCGTCCTGCGCCGCATTGATCACGGCACACTTTCCCATCTCCCCTCTGCGTCCAACGACGACGTCACCTCGCTTCATGCAGTAGTTGCGCAGCCGTTGAAGAGTCTCGCGACCAACCCCCTTCGATGAGTCCGGGACTATCTCCCCATCGCGGATGTTCGCTGGATTCACGAGCGGTGTGCCATCAGCAATGTAGTCGCTCTTGTGAAGTAGACTTCCGAAAGGGCCGATTTGGATGCTGCTCACGACCTGCGGGAGTCGGGCCCACGTCCACCCTGATGCCAAACGATAAGGCACCTCATCCGCTGCAATCGCGAAGTGTGTCGGAGCGTGCTCTGAGGACTCCTCGCCTTCGACGCGACTCAATCCACCACGGATCGCCAAGTCGAGGAGCAGTTGTCGAAACCGAGCCACGCCACCGTTGGCCTCAGCGAGCACCGCAAAATCTCCTAACAGAGTCTCGGCAATCGGCGGGGAATGGTTCATCCGCGCGCCCCCTCAAGCGCCTTCCGCAGCTCATCCCGCAGCTGATCGCGCACCTTCGCTGCCTCCGCCGCAGCCTCCTGATACTGCGCCAGCAACTCCGTCGCATCGCCCGGACCATCATCGACCGCACGCGGGTTCTTGAAGTCGAGGTTGTAGCCACGCGCCTTGATGTCCTCGACGGACACCTTCCATGCCTGGTCGCTCTCCTTGCGCTTGCCCCACCACTTCTTCTCGACGGCGAACTCCTCGATGCGCAGCGGCTTCGTCTTCGAGTAGCTCTTCGCGCCTGCGGGGTACGGGTGCTCGTAGAACCACACGTGCTTCGTGGGCTCGCCCTTGGTGAAGAAGAGCAGGTTCGTCTTGATGCCCGTGTACGGGTTGAACACGCCCTTGGGGAGCCGCACGACGGTGTGCAGGTTGCAGTCTTCGAGCAGCTTCTCTTTGATGCGCGTCTTGATGCCTTCGCCGAAGAGCGTGCCGTCGGGGAGGACGAGCGCGGCGCGTCCTCCGGGCTTGAGCAGCGTCATGATGAGCACGAGGAAGAGGTCGGCTGTCTCGCGCGTGCGGAAGGTCGCCGGGAAGTTGTTCTCGATGCCGTCTTCTTCCATCCCGCCGAAGGGCGGATTCGTGATGACGACATCCACGCGGTCCTTCGGGCCGTAGTCGCGCAGCGGGCGTGAGAGCGTGTTGTCGTGGCGGATATTCGAGGGCACCTCAATGCCGTGGAACATCATGTTCGTCACGCAGAGCAGATGTGGCAGCGGCTTCTTCTCGACGCCATGAATACTCGCTTGCAGCGTCTCCTCATCGTCCGCGCTCTTCACATACTTCGCGCGGACGTGATCGATGGCGCAGGTGAGAAAGCCGCCCGTGCCGCACGCCGGGTCGAAGACTTTCTCGCCCAGCTTCGGGTCCACCTGGTCGACGATGAACTGCGTCACCGCGCGCGGCGTATAGAACTCACCCGCGTTGCCCGCGTTCTGAAGGTCCGAGAGCAGCTTCTCGTACACATCGCCAAACTCGTGGCGGTCCGAAGTGCGATTGAAGTTGATCTCATTCAGCTTGTTGATGACCTGCCGAATGAGCGTGCCCGACTTCATGTAGTTGAACGCGTCTTCAAAGACGGCGCGCACCACGCTGGAGATGGCCGCGTTCTTCCCCGTCGCAGGCAGCTCCTTCAGCGTCTTGAACAAGTCGTTGTTGATGAAGTCCGCCAGCGCCTCGCCCGTAATCCCCTCGGCATCCTTGGCCCAGCTACGCCAACGAAGACGCTCCGGAATGGGCGAGCGATAGCCCTCATCGAACATCTCTTTCTGCTCCTCATGGTCATCAAAGACCTTGAGGAAGATCATCCAAACAAGCTGGCTAATGCGCTGCGCGTCGCCATCCACACCCGCGTCTTTGCGCATGATGTCTTGGATGGTCTTGATGGTGGTGCTGAGGGCCATGGTCTCTCTTCGAACGGGATGCAGTTCAGGATGCGGATGCGGGCGAAGCGGCTGGCCAGAGGGCAAGGACCTCGCTCTCTAGCTGCTTCGTGCGCGCTTCAATCTTCGCCTCGTCCCACGTCTTGTCGGTCTCGTATGCATCAATGATCGCGCTGGTCACTGCGAGCTTGCTGAACTCGCGAATTCCCTTCTTCCGACCCTCGCCGAGCACCTTTCGCTCGAACCCAACGTTTCGAAGGGATGAGTTCATGTTCTGGGTGAGCAAGGTCATGTTTCCGATCCAATAGACCCGCTGTCCCCGAGCTTGCCGAAGCTCCTCGACGGTCATGTCGGTTCCATCGGGACGCTTGCGCGCCGGGATCTCTCCCCAGTGTTGCTGCCACTTCTGCGGCATCACGTGCTCAAGCGTGTACGCCCACGTCAACTGCTTCACATCGTGCTTGGGATCGAGCCACCGACGCCGAAGCTCGACCCAGAACAGCACGACGGCAGCGACCTTGTTCGAGATGCTTCTCAGACCCTCACGCACGTCGTCATCCGTCGTCTCAAGCGACCATGAGTCGAGCAACTCGGGCTTGCTCACAAGGTCTTTGGCGAGCTTGTTCAGCCCTCGCATCTCTCCGTTCGCGATGACGCGGCGGACGATGAAACGCTCCGTCTTGTCCAACAACTCCCGCCGTATCGCTTCGGGCTGTCGCAGGACATGGAGCAGGAACGGATGGAGCGTCGATACCTGGAATGCGTCGAGGATCTGCATCAGACGCGCGACCGGGTCGTCGAACCGAAAGTGTGCTTTGACGAGCGACCCGAAGTGCTCTTGGTACACGTCGGCGTAGCTCTGCACCTCCTTAGCGAAGCTCTTCACCGCAGCGGCACCCTCAAGCGACCGCACCTTCGCTTTGTAGCGGCTGGAGAGTTCGCTCATGATGTTCTTCTCGGGGTCGTAGAACCCATCGATCACGGCGATGGCGTGGAGAAGAATCTCGATGTTGTCGCGCGTCAGGCGCCCCGTGACCCGATCCGCACTCCAGAACGTTACGGCCTCCTGGTCGGCCAGGAACGCCTCCTTCCAAGTCGCGTTGTAGAGCGCGATGGCAGCCTCCTGTCCCATGTCGCTGATGGCGCGTTGATAGAGCGAGTTCTTGATGATGTCCGCGCTGCTGAGGCGCACCCCCGCGCTGTTGATCGTGTCGAAGATGGCTTGCTCGTCATCGCTCGCAGCGAGGTCGATGACGACGAGCATCTTGTTTTGTTGATCCAGCAAGTGCGCGAAGAGCGCATCCCGACGCGCCTGCGGCCACTCGGGCTTCTTCAGCTCGCTCGCGAAGAACCGATAGCAGTCCAACACCCGCCCGCCTTGCGCAGTGTCATCGAGCGGCGGCACATCGATCCCTGCTCTGATGACGAGTTCAAAGTCGGGTCGATCGACGTGCGAATGCTGGAGTTTGACCTGGAAATCGATGTCGAAAATCATCTTGAAGAAGAGCACTGCGCGAATGGCGACCAGCGTGTTCTTGCGCGCTGCGTCTTCAAGGCTGTCGTAGAGCGCCTTCAGTAGGACGCTGAGTGTCGTGAGGCGCTGCTGTCCGTCGATGACGAGCACCTCTCTTGGGGCACCCGATTGAGGCACCTGTTGCTTCAAGATCAGCGAGCCCAAGAAGTGCGAGCGGCCTTCCGTGCCGAGGTTCGCCAGCAACTCGCTCCAGTTCTCTTCGTCCCATACGTACTCGCGCTGAAAGAAGGGGATGCGGACGATTCCTTCCGCGCTGAGGAAGGTCAGATCGCGTGCTTCAGCTTTCATCTCGAACTCTCCATCTGTCCGTTGTGGTCGTGGCTACGAAGCGGGGCGCTCGGATGCGCGTGGATAGCGGAACAGCTCTTCTTCGAGCTCGCGTATCGCCTTCACGTACGCATCCTTGCCACCGAAGCGGTCGACGATTTCCATCGGCATCCCGAACGCGCTGATCGGCTGCACCCTCAGTACGCCCGGGTTCTCGATGTCGTCGACACCCTCGTTCGCGAACTTGTCGAGCAGCGCTTCCAGCACCGCACGCGCAGGCGCGCCGTACTTGGTGAAGTAGTTTCGCTTCCGCACATTGCTCGCGCGCTCCTTGCGGGTGAGCGGCGGCTGATCGAAGGCAACGTGGCAGACGAGGTCGAAGGCTGAGAGGTCTTTGCCGACCTCGCGTGCAAGCTCGTCGAAGAAGATGCCTTGGTCTTCAAGCTCCTTGAGGATGGCCTGCTTTCGCGCGGCATCGGTCCACGTCTTCAAGAACGAGTCGAGGCTCTTGTAGCGCTCCAGGATCGCGTTCTTCGAGTAGTCGCGGAGTGACTCCGTGATGAGCTTTCCATCCTTGCCGTAATACTGAACGCGCTCGGCCACGACGAAGACGGGCACGTCGTGCACGACGTACTTCACGCGCTTGCCGGTAGCCTTCCCATCTTCGCCATCGGGCCCATCGCCGCTCACATCATCGGGATAGTTCACGTCGGTTGGAGGCTCGTGCGTCGGCACCTCGGCGTTCGCGCCGGGGTCGGAGTTGATGCCCTCACCCAGGTCGTCATCCGGCGGCGCAATCGCATCGTCGGATGTCGGTCGATAGACCTGCACGGGTTCGCCATCGAAGTCCGGGTCGGCGAAGAGTTCGGTCGCTTTTCGGAAGTCGAGGATGGTGAAGTAGAGCTTGCCGTAGTCCTCCTCGATGCGCGTCCCGCGTCCGATGATCTGCTTGAACTCCGTCATCGATCGAATCGTCTGGTCGAGCACGATGACCTTGCACGTCTTGCAGTCGACGCCGGTGGTCATCAGCTTCGAGGTCGTGACGATGACGGGGTAGCGCTCTTCGGGGTTGATGAAGTTCGGCAGCTCCGCTTTGCCCTCGGGGTTGTCCCCCGTGATGCGCATGACATACTTGCGGTTCTGCGCGCAGAGGTCGGCGTTCGCGTTCACCAGCGCTTGGCGCATGCGCTCGGCGTGATCGATGTCCTCACAGAAGACGATGGTCTTGTCGAAGCGGTTTGTCTGCTTGAGGAACTGCGTGACCTTGTGGGCCACAAGCTCGGTTCGCTTCTCCAGCACGAGCTTCCGATCGAAGTCGCTCTGGTTGTAGATGCGGTCCTCGATCTCCTCACCGTGCTTGTCGCGCTTGCCCTTCTCGGGCCGCCACCCCGACAAGTCCTTGTCGATGTCGAGGCGCACGACTTTGTACGGCGCAAGGAAGCCATCCTCGATGCCTTGCTTGAGCGAGTACGTGTAGACCGGCTCGCCGAAGTAATGAGTCGTCGAGACATCGGCCGTCTCCTTCGGCGTCGCAGTGAGACCAATCTGCGTGGCTGCACTGAAGTAATCGAGCACCGAGCGCCAAGCGGAGTTGTCTGAGGCGCTGCCGCGGTGGCACTCATCAACGATGATGAGGTCGAAGAACTGCGGCGAGAACTGGCGAAACAAGTCGCGCGACTCGTCGGCGCCTGAAATCGCCTGATAGAGCGCCAAGTAGACCTCGAAGGCTTTGTTGACGGTCCGGTTCTCGATGCGCGTCATCACGCCACCGAAAGGCTTGAAGTCTCCGTTCTTCGTCTGGTCGATCAACACATCGCGATCGGCGAGGAAGAGGATTCGCTTCTTCACGCCCGCCTTCCAGAGTCGCCAAATGATCTGGAACGCCGTCATCGTCTTGCCGGTGCCCGTCGCCATCACGAGCAGGACGCGGTTCTGCCCGCCCGCCACCGCCTCGATGACGCGGTTCACCGCGTTCACCTGGTAGTAGCGAGGCGTCTTGTTGCTCCCGTCCGAGTAGTAGTCCTGCGTGACCACCGCCTCGGAAGCAGCACTGATGTTCTTCCACGCGCAGTAGCGCTTCCAGAGTTCCTCTGGCGTCGGGAACTCATCAAGCGAGAGGAGCACCTCCACTTTCGCCGCATTGCCCGTGCGGTCGTGGAAGAGAAAGCCATCGCCGTTCGACGAGAACACGAAGGGCACGTCGACCATCTCGGCGTACCCCAGCCCCTGCTGCATCCCGTCGCCCACACGATGGTTGTTGTCCTTCGCCTCGATGATCGCGAGAGGCAGGTTCGGCTTGTAGTAGAGGACGTAGTCCGCGAACTTCCCCTGCCCACGCCGCACCATCCGACCGCGCACAATCACGCGCCCCTTGGTCAGATGCACATTCTCGCGAAGCTGCGTCTCCACATCCCAGCCCCGAGCGACGACGGCAGGCGTGATGTACTTCGTGCAGATGTCGCGCTCAGAGAGACCCCGCTTTTGCATCGACGCGGAGGGTATCCGTTTGGTGGGCGCGGTGTCTAAGGCTTATGCCGCTCGCAGAGATTGGAGCCCCCGTTGATCTCGGCTCGTCCCTCTGCGCATCATCGTTGCCATGCGGAAGTCTGATGGGTGTCTTGGTCGCGACGTTCGTTCGTCGCATGCACAGTGGTTTGCTCTCTGCGCCACGTTGCTGTTCGCCGGATGCGGCCTGAACGAACCTGCGAGAGAGCCGCATCTTCGCCCTGCCGACGCGCCCGACTTCGTCGTCATCGGCGTGTCTGGGCACAGCATTGAGCCGATCAACTACAACCCCGAGTACCTCGGGGCGCAGGGCACGCTCGACGTGTATCGCGATGTCATCTTGTCGAGCGGTCATTCGGTCCGAACCGGCCGCTTCGCCGACAACCTTGAGACCTATGTGTTCACTGAAACCGGCGAGGTCGCAGCGTACGGGTTCCTCGATTTGTTGGAGACGCTGCGCAACATCAACGCAGAGTGGATTGCTGATTTCGACAACCCCACGCGCATCATCGTGGTGGCGCATTCGCACGGGACGGTTTGGGCACACACGGCGCTTCATGTGTTGGAGCAAGAAGGCACGCCGATGCCAGTCGAGTTCCTCGTCGACATCGACGCCGTCTCCACCGGCTGGGAAACGCACTACCTCGGCGTGGGCGATGAGTGGGGCACAGAGATTCCGGCCTACTCTGCGGCGCACGGGCTGACGTGGCCGTTCGCGATCGAGAACGCCGAAGACAGTTGGCCGATACCGGGACGCACCTGGCTTCAGGACGTGGAAGACGTGGTGCCCACCTCGGTCGCCACCAACCTTGAGATTTGGAGCAACGACTTCACGTTCATCCACGACAGTGAGTCGAACCACCGCCTCGACGGATCGACGAGCAACATCTTCTTCTCGATGTCGGGCGTGAACCACGAGTCTACCGACGAGCCGTACTCGGATGCGGTGCTCTGGTCATCGAACTTCATCCGCGCACGACTGCAGTCAGGGATCTGACGGTGCCGCGCAACTCTTCGCGTCGAACCAAGTTCGTCTGCGACGCTGGACACCCGCCAGGCTTGCTCCGTCTCGTTGAACCGCGCGACTGCCTCTGACTCTTGGCGGATAGCAACACGACGTGGCCCGCGAGGGGCCCCACACGGGGCGGAGCGCAGCGCGCAGGTGCACTTCTTTTTCCTCCCGTGCGTAGACACAGCCGCGCAGCGAGAGTCCAGCTCCTCTCGCACCGCCACGTCCGCGCCGAAGAGACAG
The DNA here is from genome assembly GCA_044373065.1 of Sandaracinaceae bacterium. GTDB lineage: Bacteria > Myxococcota_A > Polyangia > Polyangiales > Sandaracinaceae > JAFLCL01. The sequence continues at coordinate 5 of JBILQT010000205.1, read as the reverse complement.
CAATC